>JAYUXI010000582.1:0-2885 GCA_043753085.1 Myxococcales bacterium
CGCTCTACCCGTGGCGACTTCCAGGTCGACATCTGTGCGGCGTGCCACCCGTTCTACACGGGCACGCAGAAGCTCATCGACGCCGCCGGTCGCGTCGACCGCTTCCGCAAGCGTTACGAGAAAAAGGGCGTGGCCGCAGCAGCTCCGGCTGCAGCAGCTCCGGCCGCAGCAGCTCCGGCCGCAGCAGCTCCGGCGGCCACCGAAACCGACCCCAGCTGAATCGTTCGGCTTTCGCAGCTGGAGAAACGAGGAGACGCGTCGCAGGCAAGAGCTTGCGGCGCGTTTCTGCGTCTTTCGTTGCGTCGCGGGCGCCTCCTTCCTACGCTGGGCATGCAATGTCCGAGTATCGCGAACCGTCCCCGCCCACCGTGTCTGGTCTCGCGATGCCAGAGGCGTCGACTGCGCGGCCGTACATCGGCGGCCAAGCCGTGCTCGAAGGCGTGATGATGCGCTCGCCGAGCTCGTTCGCGGTCGTCGTCCGCCGCCAGGACGGCTCGCTGCAAGTGCGCGAGCGACCCATCGCAGACCCCCGCGTCGGCTACGAAAAGTGGCCTTTTTTTCGCGGTATTGCCTCGCTCATCGAGTCGCTCAAGCTGGGCGGCGAGGCGCTGCGGTTCTCGTCCGAGCAGTACGAGTCCGACCTCGACTCGAACGCCGTCACCGCAGCCGCCGTCACGTCGCCGATCTTGTCGTCCCTGCTGGCGTTCGTGCGTGCGGCCGGGCTCACGGTGTTCACGCTGGCCACCACCGCCGACGGCGAGATGGTGAAGGCTCCCGAGACCGAGAAAAAGAAGAGTGGCACTTCCTTCGCGATGCTCGCCGCCATGGTGCTGTTCATCGTGCTGCTGCCGCAGGCCGCCGCGTCCGGCGCCAAGCAGCTGCTCGGCCTCGACTGGGGGCTGCAGTCGCCGCGCTTCCAGCTGCTCACCGGCGCGTTCAAGATCGTTATCGTGGTGGGCTACATGCTGGTCATCCGCCGCGTGCCCGAAATCCGCCGCGTGTTCCAGTATCACGGCGCCGAGCACAAGACGATCAGCACCTATGAAGCCGGCGAACCGCTTCGCGTGGAAAATGCACGCAAGTACACCACACTGCACCCGCGCTGCGGCACCACGTTCCTGGTGATGGTGGCCCTGGTGTCGGTCCTCGTGTTCACCGCGCTCGGCCAGGTGTTGCCCACCATCGACACCGGCAACCGCCTGCTCGACAATGTCGTGTTCTTTTTCGTGAAGCTGCCATTCGTGCCCGTCATCGCCGCCATCACCTTCGAGATCCAGCGCATCTTCGCTCGCCACTTCACCAAAGGTCCGCTGCGCGTGGTGCTCTGGCCCGGCTTTCTCGTGCAAAAGATCACCACCATCGAGCCCGACGATTTTCAGCTCGAGGTGGCCCTCGCATCGCTGCGGGTCACGCTTTTTCGCGAGGCAGGCCTGGCCGCCGAGACCGTGGAAGACGTGCGCTTCTCCAGCTACGACGACCTCCTTGCGGCTCCGCGGCTCCGCGGCAGCGTGGCCTGATGCTACCCGTCGAGAAGCTCGAGTTCCTCGGGCGCAGATACAGTCAGCTCGATGAGCTGATTTGCAGCCCGGCCGTTCTCAACGATCACCGCGAGCTGTCCAAGCTCACGCGCGAGCGCGGCGAGCTCGAGCCCATCGTGCACAAGTACGCGCACCTGTGCGACGTGAACCGGAAGATCGTCGAGGACGAAGCGGCCCTCGATGATCCCGAGCTGCGCGAGCTGGCCGAAATGGAGCTGCCCGAGCTCTCGGCCGAACGCGAAACGCTCGAACGCGAGCTGCGCCTCCTGCTGTTGCCGCCAGATCCGCATGAAGAGCGCAACACCGTGCTCGAGATCCGCAGCGGCGAGGGCGGCGAAGAAGCCGCGCTCTTCGCGGCCGATCTGTTCCGCATGTACGGTCGCTTCGCCGAAACCAAGGGCTGGAACGTCGAGATCCTGAGCCTGAGCGAGGCGCAGGCCGGCGGCATCAAAGAGGTCATCGCGCTGGTGGCCGGCAAGGGCGTTTACGCCGAGCTTCGCTTCGAAGGCGGAGTGCACCGCGTCCAGCGCGTTCCGGCCACCGAGACGCAGGGGCGCATCCACACGTCCACCGCCACGGTCGCCGTGCTGCCGGAGGCCGAAGAGGTGGACGTACACATCGAAGACAAAGATCTCATCATCTCCATTGCTGCCAGCGGCGGTCCAGGCGGGCAGGGCGTCAACACCACCAACAGCGCCGTGCAGATCCAGCACGTTCCGTCCGGCCTGCTGGTCAAGTGCCAGGACGAGCGCTCCCAGCTGAAAAACAAGGCCAAGGCCATGAAGGTCTTACGCAGCCGGCTGCTCGATCTCGAGCGCGCCAGGCAGGAAGCCGCCGTCTCGGCCGAGCGCAAGAGCATGGTGTCCACCGGCGAGCGTAGTCAGAAGATCCGCACGTACAACTACGCGCAGAACCGCGTCACCGACCACCGCATCAAGCTCACGCTCAACAAGCTGGACCGGGTCATCGGCGGCGATCTCGCCGAGCTGATCACTTCACTCCGCAACTACCGCCAAGCTGAGCTTCTGGGCGAAGTCGCCGATCTCCCCGGCGGCGCCGAAGGCGACGCGTGAACCCGGGGGAGGCGGCTGGCAAAGAGCTCGACGACGAATCGTTGCTCGCCGCGCTCACGCTTGCTCCCGGCGTGTATTCGCGCAACCGCATGTTCGACCTCTACGAGCGCAACGGGCGCGCCAAGTCCTTGCGGGCGACAGCCTATCGGCTCCGCGGCATCGCCAGCACCTGGCTCGAACGCGCCGATGCGTCGCTCTCGCTCACCCCACACGAGCGAGGGTTCGAGCTGGTGCTCGCCGTGCCGTCGATGGCGTACCGCCGCACGCTGTACGT
>JAYUXI010000583.1:0-2878 GCA_043753085.1 Myxococcales bacterium
CGTTCTGCCGGGGGTCGGATACGATCACCGAGCGGGCCGGCTTGCTGCATCTTGCCGAACGCGAAGGCGGTCGCCGCCTACGTGATCACGCGGAAATACGCGGCGATCGGCGGCCGCTGCGGGCGCGGCTGACGCCGAGCATCGAAGCCACGAAGGCCACGAGAGCGAATCCGTGCAGGGGCGCGGAGTCGCGGCCTGGTGCCGCGCTGCAGCCGCCCTCGGCCGACACGGAGCCGCCTCGAGCGACGGGCTCGTCGTAGCGATTGAGATCGTTGTCGAGCTCGCCGGTGGGATTGACGGGCGGCGGCGGCGGTACAGCGGCGTCGGCCGCGGGCGGCAGACCGGCATCGCGCGGGCCGGGAGGCGGAGGCTCGACGGGCGGCGTGATCGGAGCGCAGTCGACGGTCACGCCCGCGTCTCCGGCGAGGGGAGTGCTGGTGCAGGTGGTGGCGCACTTGCGCACGTCGATCACGGGGGTGGCGCTACCCGCGGTAGGCGCGCAGGCCATCGCGTAGTTGCCGGTGCTGTCGCAGGTGAGGACGCTCGGCAGATCGTTGCATTTTGCAACTCCGCCGAGGCGATCCATGTACGGACCCCACTGCCAGATGCCGGGATCGGTGTGGCCACTGGCGCCGCCGTAGTACCAGGTGTCCTGGCACACGCTGGGCGCCATCATGCACGGCGGGCCGTCTGCCGCGACGTAATCCGGCTGGATGCTGCTCGGCACCTGATCGTGGCCGATGATGTGGCTTCGGTCCGAAGGGATGGCGTACTTGGTCGCGAGCGAGCCCACGACCTCGGCGCTCTTGGCGTATTGCGCTTCGGGGTATTCGAGATGGGCGTAGCCGACGTGCTCGATGCCGATGGCCCGGCGGTTGTAGATGCGGTTGCCGGCGTGGTACGCCGTATCCGCCTCGTACGTGAACTGCGCGAGCCGGCCGTCCTTGCCGATCAGGTAGTGGACGCTCGACTTGCCCTGACTCTGGAAGGTGGCCACGCTGCCCTCCCAGCCGCCTTCGGTGTCGTGAATGATCAGCAGGTCGATCTCGGTACCGTCGCGGCCGACCTTGTACTTGCCGATCGCCGCGGCGTTGGCGGGCATGGGGAACGGCTCGGCGCCGGGGTAGTCGGGCACGAACGCGAGCAGCTCGACTGGTTTGGGCTCGGGCAGCAGCAGCGCGGGCGGTACGTCCATGGCGTCGAACTGCAGGGCTTCGCCGAACCGGTTGGTGACCTCGCCGCCGCGCGCCAGGACGCCGAGTACGCGCGTGGCGTAGTCCACCTGGTGCCAGCGATCGACGTAGCCCGACCACTCGGCCAGGGCTTCCTTGACTGGCGCCCAGTCGACGTCTGCGGAATTGGCGGCCTCCGGCATGCTGGCGCCATGGCGAGCCAGCAGATCAGCCAGCACCTTGCCGCCGGCAGAGAGCGCCAGCCTGGCGTCCTCGCGCAGGGCCAGCTCGGTGGTGCCCGCGACGCGCGCGGCCTCGCCAAGGCTGTCGAACGAAGCATGACGGAGACGAAGCGGCCCGGCCTGCGGCGCTTCGGCTTCGGGGGCGGCCTTGCGCACGAGTGGCTCGTCCAAGCCGTCTTCGATCTGCGCGATGGCGTAGAGCAGCGGCTCGGCCACGTTGGCTTCGTGGGCACTGGCCGAGAACGCCTGACCCAGTTGACCGCGCTGCACCGGCGACTTACTTTCCTCGAGCGCTACGCAGTGAGTGCAGAGTGCAAGAAGTGGGAGTGCGAGCGCTGTGCTTGTTCTCATCGACTAGCGCCGTACCGTATCAGGTCCAACGCTCACGGCCAGATCGTGCGCGAAAACCCGAGTACGGTGGTGGCGTGTAGGTAACGCAGTCGGTCCCTGTGTGTGGCGCACGGCGTCACGCCGGCAGGACAGGGCCACGACGACGCGGCGCGCCATGGTTGCTTGCGCGTGCGCCGCCTGCAACCCATGCTGGCGCGATGGACCTCTCCACCGAAGACGACGGAGTTCGCGGTTCGCTCGTGCTCACGGAAAAGGGCCACCGCATCGGCGTGCTCACCTACGAGCACGGTGCGGATCGCGTGGTGACGGCCGATCACACCTGGGTGGACGACGCGCATCGCGGCCGCGGCATCGCCGGGAAGCTGGCCCTGGCGCTGGTCGACTGGGCGCGCGCCGAGCGCTTCACCATCGTGCCCGCGTGCAGCTACGTGGCCACGTGGCTCGAGTCCCATCCGGAGCACGCCGCGCTGCGGGCGCGCTGAACGAGTGCGTCGACCTGCGAGCTCCGAAGAGCGCCCTTGGCGTCTCGACTTCGCGGCGGGCGGATCGCGCCTGGTCGGAAGACTACGCCGCCAGCAGATTCGGCGGGAACAACGCGTGCGCGCTTGACGCCCATGGCGCCGGCGACTTCTCTCACAGCGATGACGCGTCGCAATCGGTTCGGTCTGTTCGCCGTGGCCTTTGCCCTCGACGCCGTGGCTGCCTGCAGCGGCGGACAAACCAAGGTGGAGCCCGCCGCCGACGCTGGCAGCGCCAGCTCCGGGGCCACCGGGGGGGCGGACGCCGCGGCCCGCGTCGACGCAGCGCGCGGGCCAGACGGCTCGCTGCCGCAGGTCGATGGCGGCATCGACAGCGCCCCCCAGCCCGACGTGGTGCCGCCGCAGTTGGTCTGCCTGGCCTCGCACTTCGTCGGCACCGTCGTCGACCTCGAAGGCGTAGAGGATGCGGGCTACGTCGACGCCGGCGCGTCCGACGCAGGCAGCGACGGCGGCACGCCGCTGGAGCCGGCGCACGCGGCCAGCCACTGGGGTTTGCGCCTGCCGAGCGGCGTCGTGCTTGCCTGGGACGACGGGCGCGCCAAGTCGTACGAGCAGACCTTGGCCGAGCCCGATC
>JAYUXI010000584.1:0-16454 GCA_043753085.1 Myxococcales bacterium
TGGGCGCCACGGCGGCGGGCTTGCTGCTCGTCGGCGGGGGCGGCGTGCTGGGATACGGGCAGTACACGAAGAGCAAGCCGCCGCCGGGCGACTTCAACGCGAGCTTGCCGCCGACCGCGCAGCCCGTAGTCGTCGTGCCGCCAGTGCCTCCCGCGCCCGAACCACAGAAGGCCTACCTGCGCGTGCCCAAGAAGGCGAAAGTCACCGTCGACGGCAAGGCCGCCCTCGTCGAAGACGACGGCTCCGTGCTCCTCGAAGGCCAGCTCGGCTCGGCATTCGACGTCATCGTGACGCAGGGATCCCAATCCGAAAAACGCGCGGTGGCCATCGTGAAAAATCCGGCTGGCGTCATCGTCGCGGCCCCGAACATGATCGAGTTTGCGCCCCGTGGCGGCAGGCCCGGCCCGGCCCCGAGCGACGCGAAAACCGGTCCCGTCCCACCGAAGCCGGCCAACTCTGGTCTCATAAACAAGCTCGATTGATGCAAAAGCCAACCGTCTGGCGCACTCGCCTGCTCGCGGGGCTCGCGGGTCTCTCGTTCGCGTGCGCGTTCGCCCCCACGGCGCTCGCCCAGGGCAAAGCCAAGCTGCCTGCTCCCGCTGCTCCCGCTGCTCCCGCTGCTCCCGCTGCGCCGGCCGACCCGGCGGCCGACCCGGCCAAAGAAGAAGCGCAAACGCACTTCACGCGCGCTCTCTCGCTCTTCAACGACGGCGCGTTCGACGCCGCGCTGGTCGAGTTCCGGCAGACGCTGGCCCTGTATCCAAACCGTGCGGCGTTGCAGAATACAGCCGTTACGTTGAAGAGGCTGAAACGCTACGACGAAGCAGCGGACGCGTTCGACAAGCTGCTCGTCGAGTATCCGAACATCGCCCCCGAGGACCGAAAGTTCGTCGAGAACGAGAAAAAGGAGCTGGTCAACCTGATCGGCACCCTCGACATCCGCGTCATCGAGGTCGACGCTACGGTGATGGTGGACGGCACCGAGCGCGGCAAAACACCGCTGTCCAAGCCGATCCGGGTGTCGGCCGGCTCGCGCTTCGTGCGCGTGATCAAGGAGGGCTACGTTCCCTTCGAGCAGCGTGTCGACATCGCAGGCAAGACCAGCGTCGTCGTCAACGCCCGGCTCGGTGCATTGCTCCGCGGCGGTCGCCTGCGCATCGTCGAAGACGCCGGCACCGCCGTCGACGTGCTGGTCGACAACGTGGTGGTGGGAAAGACCCCGTGGGAGGGCACCCTGCCCGTCGGCAAGCACGTGGTGAGCTTGCGTGGCGAAGGCACCCTGGGATCCCCACCGGCGGCCGTGGAAGTTCAGCTCAATCAGCTGGCCAAGCTCTCGCTGGTCGTCGAGCCGCTCGCTTGCAACCTTCGCGTCGAGCCGACACCCATCACCTCCAAGGTCGCCGTCGACGGCGTCGACGTCGGCCAGGGAACCTGGGAAGGCAAGTTGCGCTGCGGCGGCCACCAGGTCGAGATCGCCGCGACCGACTTTCTCCCGGTCACGCGCCCGGTTTCCATCAGCGAAGCCAAGCCCGGCAAGGTCGTCGAAATCCTCGAGCGCGATCCACGCTCGAAGACCTTTCGCACCACCAACCCGCCGCGCGTCACGCTCGACGCGCGCATCGGTCTCGCGCTCTCCCCCGACATCGCGGGCGAGCAATCCGGCGCCTGCGAGGCCGGCTGCAACAGCGGACTCGCACTCGGTACGCTGGCGCAAGTCCGCGTCGGCTACCAGCTCGGCTCCGGTCTCGGCTTTGCCGTCGACACGGGCTTTCTCTACCTGCGCCAGCGCACCACCAATCGGCCCAGCCGGCTCGACGGCGTGGGCATCAGCGATCAGCAAGGCGTCGCCGACGACACCCTGTTCTTGCGCGGCCCGCTGATCGGCGGTTCGGTGTCGGTGCAGAAGGGCTCCACGTTCGTGTTCATGGGGCGTCTCGGGGCCGGCGTGTACATCGGCGCTTGGAAAGATACGCGCTCGGGGAAGTATCAAACCGAGCGCGGCTTCCAGTACGCCATTCCCACCACCCCCGGCACGGTGGCGGCAGCCTCCGGCATCTCGGTTGCGCCCTACATCAATCCGGAAGTGCGACTCGGCTACCGCATCAGCAAGACGTGGATCGTCGACCTCGGGTTGCAGGCCATGATGCTGTTCGGGATGCAGACGGCGCGCTGGCCCGACGGAACGCAGTCGAGCTACTCGATTGCCTGCGACCGCACCCAGGGCCTCGACTGCCCGGGCCAGGTGTCGATCCAGCGAGAGAGCCTGTTCTCCTCGACCATCTTCGCGCTGATTCCGTTCGTGGGCGGCCGGGCCGAGTTCTAGAGGCCGCAACGGTGAGCTGGAACGTCCCGATCGACGAGTCGCCCGACGCCATTCGCGAAGCGCTCGCCCCGCTGCGCAACAAGATCTCCGTCGCCGCCGTGGCGCTCGGCAATGCGTTCGCCGCGGGCGCCATCATCCGCGTGTGTCATAGCTTTCTCGTGCGCGAAATCGTGCTGATCGGCAGCGCGCCGTTCTACGAAAAGGCGTCGATGGGCATGGAGAAGTACGAGACCATCGTACGCGTCGCGGACGACGCCGAGTTCGCGGCGCATCTCGGCCAGCGTCCGCTCTACGTGCTCGAAGGCGAGAGTGCGCGCGGCAACTTCTACCTCGAGCGCGAGTTTCCGGAAGACGTGGTGTTCCTGTTCGGCAGTGAACGGTACGGCGTTCCCGCGGCGCTGTTGCAGCGCGCGGACCGCGTGCTGGCCCTGCCGATGTATGGCGTGAACCACTCGTTCCCCGTGGCGATTGCCGCGGGCATGGTTCTGGGCGAATGGGCCAGGCGCCGCTACGCGCCCGGCACCACGTTCTGAATCACTCGGGCGTGAGGCACACCGTGGTGACTGCGTCGCCAGGCGTCAATTCCGCTTTCCTGTCCTTGTAGCCCTCGGCGACTACCTCCACATGGTAGCTGCCTCGGCCGATGCTGGTGGAGTCCCACGTGCCATCCGCATGCGTGCGCGTAGTGCTGTCCAGACGGTGGATTTGCGCGTTGGCAACCGGGGTTTTGTCCGCGCAGCTCACGAAGACAGCCTTCACCGGCAGGGTGGCGCCGCAGTGCAGGAGGCCAAAGGCGAAAACGACAACCAGGGCGGATAGCTTTTGCATGACGAGAGCTTAACCAGGGCGTGTAAGGGAAATCGAGAGACCATACGCGTAACATTTTCGCCGAGTCATCCCGCGGCCACCAGGCGCCTGCCGCTGACCACTACCTCTTCGCGTCCGCTGTCGTCCACGCGGCGCACCAGGCGGTAGGTGGTGTTGCCCTGGGCCTGCGCCACCTCGGGAGCCGCGAGCAGGAGCTGCAGCTCGAGTTTCTCGCACAGCTCGAACAGCACGCCGAGGTTGTCGCTCGAGAGACGATTGGCCTCGTCGAGAAACAGGAAGCGCAACGATCCCGAGCTGGCCTTGCGAAACATCTGCGACGACTGCTCCCACTCGGTGAGCACCACCATCAGCAAGGACGCGCCCACGCCGATCGCTTCTCCTGTGGAGAGCCGGGCTGGCGACGCGATCTCCCATTCGAGCTTGCCGCGACGTTGCACCATCACCATCAGCTCGAGGTACTCGCGGTAATCGAGCAACCGGTCGGCGCCGCGCCCGCCACCGGCAAAGCGCCGGAAGATCTCCTCGAAGGCCTGCTCGATCGGCATCGATGGATCGAACAGCAGCTCCTGCGCTTTGCCCTCGCGCATCGCCTCCAGCACCGCGTCCATCTTGGCCACGCGAACGAGATCGACGCGGATCCCCGACACGCTGCCGAACTGCACCTTGCCCAGGTGCTGGTTCATGCGGCGCACGGTGGCCTTGGCCCGCCGCACGCGTACGTCGATGCCGCGCGCCACGTCTCCGGATGCGCCCTGCAGGTCGGTTTCCTGGCGTGTCAACGTGGCCTCGAGCTCGGCCAGCTGCGTGCGCAGGCGGTCCAGTGCCGAGTGCGGATCCGGAAGGTCTACCAAGGCCAGCGGCAGACGCTCGGTGAGCCACGCCCGCGCGTGCACCCACGCCGCCACGAAGGATCCCTGCTGCACGAGCCCGGCGACCGCTTCGGCTGCGCTCGTACCACCGCGTGCAGTCTGCAGGCGATCCACGAGCAGGCGGCCGCGGCTGTCAGCCTCTGCGAAGCACTCCTTGTAGTCGCGCGTCGGCTCTCCGTCGGGCGCGCGACTACACACCTGGGAAGCGCGCGCCTCGATCTCGAAGTGCTCGAACACCGCTGACTTCTCCTGCGCAGACTCCTCCGATTCGACCTCCCAGGACGCCGAGGCGATAGCCGCCTCGTGCGTCGCCCGCGCTTTTTCTTCGGCCCGCACGCGCGTGGCCATCGCATCGGCATAGCCGCGCTCGGCTTCCGCCACCGGCGGGGCGTGCGCCTCGAAGAGCGAGTCCTGCGCCGCCGCCGGAGCCGTGGCGTGCCAGGCCGCCTCGCGCTCGCTCAGCTGCCGCGCGCTCACCTCACGCTCGAGGGCCGCGCGCTGCCAGATCGCGCTGGCCTCGTGCAGGGCGGCATCCAGCTGGGCCGCCGCTGTCTCCGCCGCCGCCAGTGCGCGCTGCCGCTCTTGCCAGAGTGCCTGCGTGGTCGCGCGAGCGCCCGTCCCCCGTTCCAGCGCCGCTTCGGCCGCGCATACGTCGTCCGACCGCGGCGCCGGGCCCAGCTCGGCCAGCTCACGCTCCACGGTGGCCAGCTGCCACGCCCCGTCGCGCTCTGCCCGCGTCGCGTTCAGCGCGGTTTCCAAGCTCTGCGCCGGCAGCGGCGGCTCACGAAAGACGTCGGCCACCAGTGAAAGCTCGGCGACGGCCGTGGCGCGGCTGGCTGCCCGCTGCTCGGCATCCCGTGCATCTTGCAAAGACCACTCGGCGGCGGCAGCCCGCTCGGACGGTGCCGGCAACTCGAGGATCCGCACGCGCTCGGCCAGCGCCAACAGCTTGGCTTCGCGGTCGCCCAGCGCATCCAGCTCCCAGCGGAGGGCTGCCACTCGCGCTTCGGCGTCCGCGTGCTCGGCCTGCGCTGTGGCCTGCTCCGCTTCCAGCGCTTCCAGCTGCACCGCGGGGGCATCTACGGCGAGCTCGATGGCCGACGCTGCGCCCAGCGCCTCGGTCCATGCGAGCAGCTGCTGTTCGAGCGTGGTCAACGCCGCCAGCGTGCCGCGATGCGTGTCGACCTGGGCACGCAGCTCGCGGGCTCGCGCGCCGCGCCGCGCCTTGCCGAGCAGACCGGTCGACTCGGCACGCACGATGCGCAGGCCGTAGGGTTCGTCGACCCAAACCTCCGCGGCTTTGCGCACGCTTTTCTGGCCGACGGCCAGCGCCGCATCTGCTCGCACGATCACCAGCTCTTCGCGCGATCCGGCCTGGCGCTCGGCCTTCTCCAGCTGCGCAAGCGCCGCGGCGAAGTCGTCGACCACGATGGCGGTGGCCAAAGGGCCGAGCTCGGCTTCGATGCGCGTCGCGGTTTCGTCGTCGACCTCGTCGAACCGTGAAGCCAGGAGCTCGCCGCCAAGCACTTCGGCCAGCCGTGCCACCTCTGCGGGCACTCCGCTCTCGACCTCGAGCCGTGCCAGCCAGCGCGTGCATTCTGCAAGTGCTGCCGTGGCCGCCGCGCGTTCGCGCTCCAGCACCAGAAGGCGCGTTCCAAGCAAGCCGCGCAAGGCCAGCGCGTCCAGCTCCTCGGGCGACTCGAAGTGGGCGCGCAGCGCGGACAGGGTGGCGTGGCCGGCGCTGTGCAAGGGCAGCGCCAGACGGCGGTCCTCGAGCTGCGTCTCGAGCTCGGGAATGCGAGTGCTCAGCTCGATGATCCGGCGCGCGTCACCGAGCACGGCCTGCCCCGCCGCGTTCTGCGCCGCCCGACAGGCGGCCAGCGCCGCGCGCGTGCGCTCGGTCACGCCCGGCCCCGGCTCGATGGCACCGGTTTCGGCGCGCCCGCGCGCTTCGGTGTACGCCTCGACCTCGAGTCGAGCGCGCGCCGCTTCGCTCGCGTAGGAGGAAAGGAGCTCGCCCTTCGCCACGTCTTGCGCGTGGGCGGCCAGCAACGCGCTCGCCACCGACTGCGCGTCGTCGGCAGCGACTTGGGGATACAAGCGCGCCAGCAAGGCAAACGCGCTGTCGTGACGGTGCCGCGCGAGCTCCTGTCCAGCGTGGCGACGCTCGAGCGACGACAGGCGAGCGTCGACGTCGGCCACCGACGCGCGCGCCGGCCAGGCTGCCGCCAACGTCGCGGCGCGATCTTCGAGCTCGCGCCCGCGACGCGCGCGGTGCACCAAGCGGTGCAGATCTTCGAGCCCATCCTGCAAGTCGGCCATGCCCACCGCGGCGTCTTCGTACGCCGATCGCGCCTGCGCCTGCTCCGCGCGCGCCGTATCACATGAAGTATGCACAGATTCGAGAGTAAAATGCACCGCTCGCTCCGCGTCGCGTGCTTGCCCGTGGGCCGCAGTGAGAGCCTGCACTTCGCGCGTCAGCGCGACGTAACGTTGGTGCGCTACCTGGTGGGCCGTACGGGCCGCATCCTGCACGCGACTTTCGGCCAGCTGGGCCTGCGAAGCGGCTTCGTACGCCACGCTGGCGTCCAGATCGCGTCGGGCCTCATCGCGCGCCAGCTGGGCGCGACGCGCTTCGTCGCGCGCGCTCGCCAGCGCCGCGAGCGTGCTGCGCTGAAGCGACCGTCGGCCCGCCGCGGCCGCCTCGAACATCGCCAGTCCAGCCTCGTACACACCGCCGATCTCTCCTTCGAGACGCGTCGACTCGCGCACCTCGGCCCGCGTCCGCCGGCACGCATCGAGCGTTTCTCGCATGCGGTGCAGCGTGTCGGACAGGCCGGTTTCTTCCTTCAGCAGAAATGAACGCAGCTCCGTGGTCAGGGCGCGCGAGATGCCGCCGGACATGCTGGTGCGGAGCAGCTCGTTCCAGTTGCGGCGCTCCTCGTCAATTTGCAGCCGCAACGGGAAGATGCCGCGTTCGAACAGCGCCGCGAAGTACTCCTTGGCGGACGGATACGCGATCAGCGTTCCGCCGAGCGCGGCGGCGCGCTCTTTCACCTGGGCGAGCTCCGGCACCTCGTCGTGCTCGGCGGTAGTGACGAGCAGCAGATCCTTCAAGCTGCCGTCGAGCGACACGCCGGAGAAGGAGAACGGCGTGAGTACGAGGTCCGCGCCGCGCTGCGCCAGGTGCACGCCCGCCACGAAGCGTTCGCCATCGGCGCACTCGAACTCGAGGGCCGCATACGACGGACGCGCGGGATCCCCGAGTCGCCCGCGAAGCCCACGGTCGCCCGCCCCACCGCCACTCTCGCCGACGTTGGAAAAGCGCAGCTTCGACAGATCCGGGAGCAGCACCACGTAGGCGCCGACCATGACGGTGGTCTTGCCCGCGCCATTGGCACCCTCGAGCGCCGTGACATTGGGATCGAGCAGGTAGCGTTCGTAGAACACCCCTTTCCAGTTCACCAATGCGAGCGCCGTGGCCCGCGCTCTCTTCACGGTTCCTCTTCCGTCTCGATCGGCTCGGCGTCCTCGTCGACGGCGTCCTCTTCGTCGAGCACCAGCTCCCCGGCCGCCGCCAGACGCGCCATCTCGGCCGCGGGATCGCTGCCCGTGCGGACCACCTCGGCGAAGCGCAGGAGCGGACGTCGCAGCTGCACGTGCTCGTCGTCTTGGGCGTGGACGAAGCCCAGCGCGCCGAGCTTGCGGATCGCTTCGAACACGCGTGACCGCGCCGTCTCTTCGGCGACGCGTTGGTCGTAGCGTTTCCGCTTCGGGTACAACGCGCGCACCAGCGCCTCGGTTCCGATCAACGTGGCGAGGTGCGAGAGAATGTCGCCCATGCTCACCACGCCGCGCTTCTCCAGGGTGATTGGGTCGAGGTACAAGATCACCAGCGACTGTCCCACCAGCATCTCGGTGGACCCGAGGTGGCGGCGGCCGAGCCGGTCACCGGTGGGCAGCAGGTAGAAGTACCCGTCCGGCTTGTGCAGCAGCTGGCATTCGAACCGCGCGTAGAACGTCACCAAGTGCTCCTCGGCATCCAGCAGATACGTGTAGAGCGCACCGTCGTCCGCGTCGAGGTGGCGGCCGCGGCGCAGCGCCAGGTCGACGTCCGGGAACTCCGGGGCGTTGATCACGTCTTCGAGGGTAAACAGGGGATCAGTCAACGTGCGCGTTCCATTCTTCGACTTGCAGCGCGCCGCCGGCGCCGTTCCAGATGCGCTCCTGCGGTGCGTCGAGGCGTTTGGCGATTCGACCCACCACCTGGGCCACCCGGCCTGCCAGCGCGAACCGTTCGCCTTCGGCGGGCACGTTGGCGCCCAGCTCGGAGGTGACCTCGGACAGGCGGCGTGCGCCGCCGGCGAGCGAAGCGCGCACCCGGCTCTCGAGCTCGGCTTCGGGATCGCTGGTGATCTCGTCGCTCAGCGCGCCCTCGGTGGCTTTTTTTGGTCGGCGCAGCGGCGGCTTGGGCACCTCGGTGAGCGCAGGCCGCAGCAGCGTGATGGGCTGCGCTTGCGCCACCACCAGCGCGAACGTGCGCGTGCCTTCGAGCAGCGCCGTGCGGATGCGATCGATGACCGCGCGGGACGGATCCAGCCGCACTACGTCGCGCAGGTAGCGGTGCACCTGCTCGTGGTATTCGGACCATGCCCGCTGCCGCTCGCTGCCCCACGCGTTCATGCGGTCCACCTCGGCGGCCAGCCGGCGCGCCTCGCGTTCGGCCGCCTGGGCCGTTTCGGACGCGGCAGCGCCGGCGCGTTCCTGGATCTCCACGAGCAAATCGGCGAGCGACTGTCCGTCGCGCAAAAGAAGCGTGTAGAGCTCACGCAGCATCGAGCTGGTTTCGTCGAGCAAGGCCTCGCACTCGGCGACCGCGCCGAACCAGTCGGCCCGCAGCAGTTCGGTGACTCGCCGCTGGAACTCTTCCTGCTGCAGATCGAAGCCGCGCTGACGGCGCTCGATGCCGGCCACCAGATCCGACGCCGTGACCTCGAGCGGCAACGTCACCTGCTCGAACCAGGTGTCGCCGGGGCTGGCCACTGCCGCGTCGCGGATCGTGCGCAGCCGCTCGGTCAGAGCGCCGAGCAAGAGCGCCAGGTTCTGCCGCGTGAGCACGTCTTCCTCGAGGAAGAACTCGACGATGCCGAGCGCGAGCCGCGACAGCGAGTACTCCCCGGCGCGGCGAACCCCGGCGCCGTCGACGCGGAGCAGGAGCCGCTGCGAGCGCAACCGTCGGATGGCCGCCGTACCCTTGCCGCGCCCAGCTTCTTCTTCGGTCGCCTTCATCGTCTCGGCGTGCACGTCGAAGAGCACGTCTTCTGCGAACGTGGAGCTCTCGGTCGAAGAAGCACGGAGCTGCAGCGCGACCAAAAAGCACAGGTCGGCCGTACCGAGCTGGAGACTCGGCCCTCGGGCGTGGAGAGCCAGCAGGGTTTCGCGCACCGTTTGTCATCTAGCAAGCCAACGCGCATCGCCGTAAGGCGGCACGTGTTCAGGGGACTCGGGCCGCGGCGAAAGAAGGGCGTCTCACGGGGTAGCCGGCAACAGGCGACGTCACGCGCGGAGCCAAACTTCTCCCGCAGCCTTTCTTGCATGCCAAGGCAACTTTGCCGACGTTCGGTCGACTGGCAGCCGAGGCATACATGAAAACATCATCGATACCCGTCATCTTGGCCCATCTCATTGGCTGCGGCAGCGAGGACGGCACAGCCGTAGTCGCCAACCCGGACGCTGCGACCTCCGTGCCGGCCAGTCCGGACGCAGGCCAAGCAGATGTCCCACCGTTGCAAGGGGGCTGCGACAACGACGCTCTGCCCTCCGCCAATCCGTGTGTATTGCACGAATCCATCGGCGTGTTTGTTTCCATCCTCGGAAACGACACGAATCCGGGCACCCGAGCGTTACCGTTTCGTACAATCGTGAAGGGCATCGAAGGAGGCAAGGCCACGAACCGGCGCGTCTACGTCTGCGCGGCCGCGTACACCGAGCCCACGTTGACCCTGCAACAGGACGTCGCCGTGCACGGCAACCTGACGTGCGCCGGAGGGCAATGGGCCGTCGGCACCCAGCACACGGCGGTGTTCAGCACTTCGACCGTGGCGGCGCGTGCCACCGGCATCGCGACGGATACCCGCGTCGAGGGCGTCGACCTCACGGCGGCGCCTGGCGTCGTGCCGGGCGAGAGCTCCATCGCGCTCATCGCGGAAAACTCGCCGGGGCTGCACTTCGTCTCCGGCGCGCTCGTCGCGCAGGACGGTGCCGACGGTGCCGACGGCGTGGAAGGCGCGCAGGTTCCGGAAACCCCCGCTGGCTTCGGCGGCGAGGCCGTCGCTCCGGAGCGGGCATGCACGGTACAGGCCGGTCCGATCGTCAACGTGTACGCGTGCCCCGGCCGGTCGACGGCAGCGGGCGGCGGCGGAACTTGCTCGATCGCAGGTATCGACGTCGCGGCAAATCCTGGTGGCGCCGGTGGCAGCTCGGCGCCTCACCGTGGCTTGAGCATCACCGCACCGCCGAATCCACCGCTCTTCATAGTCCGGCGTGCGTCCAGCTTCACCATTCCCGTGTACTACTTCGAGAACAACGATGGGCTACCCGAAGTCGGCACGCTGGCGACGACAGCTGGTAGCCGCGCCACGTACGGCTCCGCGGCGGGTGACACCGTGCCAACTGCGAATACTCCGGCGGTACCTGGCGCCGCCGGGACCGACGGCGCCAACGGCGCCGGAGCAGCCCAGATCGGTGCGCTCGCGGCCAGTGGCTACGTACCGGCCGGCGGCGCGGCAGGGGCGAACGGCGCACCGGGTCAGGGTGGCGGCGGCGGTGCGGGCGCGACGCCGACCAGCATCGCCGATGGCGCGTACCGAACTGGCAGCAGCGGCGCGGGCGGTGGCGCCGGCGGCTGTGCGGGTCTCGCGGGCACCCCCGGCAGCGGTGGCGGCGCCTCGATCGCGCTCCTCGCCACGCGGAGTCCCATGCGCCTCGAGACGACGTTGCTCCGCGCGAGCCGCGGTGGCATCGGCGGGCGCGGCGCTTTGGGCAGCGGCCCCCGCGCCGGCGGCAGTGGCGGTGCAGGCGGGTCCGGATACGGCGCCGGCGCCGCGGGTGGTAGCGGCGGCGCCGCCGGCTGGAGCGGGCACGGCGGCAGCGGCCCGTCGTTCGCCGTAGCGTGGTCCGGTGCGGCGGTCGTCCCGTCGGCCGACTCGAAGGTCGAGGTCGCAGCGCCACGGGAGGGACGGCCTGCCCTCAGCGCCGACGGAAAGACCATCCCCACCGCGTTGCCTGGACTCGCTGCAGCCATCTACCCGATCGACTGACGCGCTACCGCGTCTTGGGTACGGCGGTGAGGATCTCGAGGAAGGCTTCGATCTGGTGCTGGGCGTGCGTGTCGAACTGCGGCATGCCCACCTCGGTTTCACCCACCGCACGCGGGTCGGCGGCGTTCAAGCCACCGTCCCCGTACACGGCCATGGCGCCGGCAAGATCACCCTCGCTGCCGCCGTGCCCGTAAGGCGCGGTAACCGCGACTCCACGCAGGCTGGGCGTCTTGAACTGGCCCACCAGCACCGGATCCCCGAGGAGCGCCGCAGGCCGAGTGAACTTCGCGTCCGACCATTCGGTGGCGGCGCCGAACTCGGCGCCCGCATGCAGCCGCAGGCCCTCGCTGCGCCCCACGTCGGCGGTGCCGTCGCGACGGCCGGTGGGAAACCGCACCACGTGAAAGGCGTCGTCGGTGAGACGGGGACCGTAGTGGCACTGCGCACAGCCGGCGATGAAGAATGAGTGCAGGCCGATTTTCTGCTCCTTGTTCAGCGCTTCGAAGTCGCCGCGGGCGTAGCGATCGAGAGCCGAATCTTCGGCGCGCAGCGTGCGCTCGAAGGCAGCCAGCGCCTTGCCCACGCCCACGAACGCGCGCGTGACCGCAGTGCGATCTGCAGCCGCCATGCCGTCCCAGGCGGGCTGCCCGGGTTTGCCACGGGCGGGAAAGCGCGCTCCGTCCGAGAGGTCCGGGAGCGGCCCGTACACCGCTTCGAAGTCGGTGCGGTAGGCGTCCGCGAGCCGGCGCACCACGGCCAGGCGTGTCGTGGCGTACTCGAGCTCGTTCTCGAGTGGGCCGAGCGCCTGTGCCCACAGCGTGTCGACCCGGCCGTCCCAGAACTGCCAGTGCTGGTGCGCGGCGAAGAGCAGGCTCTGGGTGTTGCGATCGCCCGAGGCCACGCCCTCGGCGGTGCGCCGTCCATCGGTGAAGGCGTGCGCCGGATCATGACAGAGTCGGCACGACACCTTGCCGGTGGCCGAAAGGCTCGTGTCCTCGAACAGGCGCGCGCCAAGCGCGGCTGCCCGTGGATCGTCGGCGTGGACGTCGGTTGGATCGGGAGGCGGCGCGAAGTCCGCCGGCTGCGCCATGGCTTGGATCATCTCCCACTGGTTGCGCGCGAAGCCATCGATGCGCGCTGGCGCCTGCGCCGGTGGTATGGGCGTGCCACTCGCGGCAGCCAGCTCCAGCACGATGCGACGGCGCGCGAGGTCGGCGTCGGGATCGCCCAGCACGCCGGTGATCGTCATGGTTCGTGGATCCACGTAGACGAAGGCAGGCAAGGTCACGCCGGCGTCGGCACGCCGAAATCGCACGGCAGGGTCGAGCACGGTGGGTACGTCGGCATCACGCCGGGCGCTCCATTGCGCGGCGTCGTCCGTGGTGGGCGTTGCCCCTTCGGCGCCACGCACGAGCACGTCCACCAGCTGCACGCCGTCTTGCACGAGCTCGCTCGTGTGCGCGGCGCTCCACTGGCACGTGCCGCAGGAGGCTGCCACCACGCGCAGCACCAGCAGGCGCGGCGCACCGGCCTGGCCGCACCGGCGGAAGTCACTCGGGCGCTCACCGCTGGCAAACACCGCGTCTTCGATGACGTCGGTGGCGGTGACGCCGTACGGGCCTGGCGGGTACTCGCAGGTCAGCGCCACCGGCGCGGCGGCATCCGGCGTCACCGGCGCATCGACGTCGCTGCCGCTGCAGGCGCCAAGTGATCCTGCGCCTGCCAGCGAAGCCACGATCGCGGCGCGCCATGCGGTTCGGGCGTACACCCCTATCAACGTAGCACCAACAGGTACACGACGGCGGCTCCCACCAGCAGCGCCAGCACCGCATAGGCCACGTAGGGAGGCAGACCGGCCGAGGCCTTCTTGGCCAAGCGTGCATCCTGCAGCGATCCGCCGCGACGCCTGGCTGCGTTCTCGTCGCGCGTGAGATCCGGATCCCCGGCGTACACGGCCATCTGCACGGAAGCAGCCTCGGCTTGCTTGGCGCGCCGCAGCTCTTTTTTCGAAGGACCCTCGGGCTTCGGCTTCTTTTCCCTGGGCTGCTTCACCTTCTGCTTGGCCGCCGCGAGGCGTTCCTTCTCGGCACGCGCCTCCGCCTTCGTCTGTTCCACGGTGCGCGTACGCTCTGCACGGACCTCGCGCGGTGCCCGCTTCGGCCGCTGCCGTTTCAGCGTGCGGACGCGGGCTGGTGCACCGGGCGCAAGCGGCTCTTCGTTGCGCTCGTCGTCACCCCAGGCCGAGTCGAGCGCGTCTTCCTCTTCCTCGCTCCAGCCGTCGTCCAGCGCGCCCGTGCGCGGCGAGGATTCCTGACCGGTCACGGCGCGCTCCACGAGTGCAGCACGCGGCCCACGAAGAACGGTCCCATCTTCGCGATGAACTCCGACGTCTGGCGGGTTTTGCGCATGGTCTGCACCAGGTGCGAGAGCGGGTGCAGGGTCGGGCCGACCAGCCCGATCACGAACTCGTTGTCGGCGGCGTCGAGCCCGTGGCAAGCCAGCCGCACGTCGTGGGCGAGCTCCTTCTGGCCGTACGCGAAGCCGATGGACGCATGCTCGCGCAAGATGGTGCTCTGCTCTTCGGGCGTGAGCTTGGCGAAGCTGCCGGTACGCCGGAGCGGGTACCACACGTGCCAGGGCCAGCTTGCGTTGGTGGTGTACTCCACCGGCCGCTTGAGCAGGACGTGTTCGAGATCCGGCTCGTGGCCGATCGAATAGGTGCGCCCGATCATGGTGAACTCGGGGCGCTGCACCAGCGCGGCTTCGGCGAGCACGGCGGGACGCACCTTGGTCACGAAGTCGGCGGGCTCGGCGCTCCAGGTGAGCAGCCCCAGCGCCCGCGGCGAGTTCGCGTCGGCGTAGACCACGTGGCCCTGGACGCTCTTGGTGAGCGCGTGCGAGAGGCGCTCGGCGAGGCCGTCGGGATGGACGTCTTGCGCGACGTCGAAGACGAGAAGCTGCATGAACAGGCGCTCGTCCATGGCCTGGCGGACGCCGTCTTTCTTGCCGCCGTACTCGTGGGTGTCGATCTCGGGCAAGCCCGCGAGCTTGGGCCGCGCGACCGGCGCAGCCCCTTCGGAAGACGGTTCGCTCATGTACCGGGTTCTAGTGTGCAAAACCCGCAATTCCCACCGGCATTGCGTCAGCGCGAATACTGTGCTTTTGTTCAGTCATGCAGTCTGCAGCGAATCTCACCGAAATCCTGCTCGAGTTGTTCGAGGCCGAGTTGCCCGGCGTTCGTTTCCCCGAAGTCGATGCCACCTCTCTGACCGAGCACCGTGACGCGGTGCTGGCCGCTGCGAAGGTGGTCGAAGACGCCGAGCAAGCGCTAGCCGTCGCAACGCGCGCCTTGGCCGACCGCAAGCAGGCGCTCGCGACGCAAGGCAAGCGTGCCCTTGCGTACGTGAAGGTCTACGCCGAAGAGCGGCCCGCGCTGCGCGAGCGCCTGGAAAGCTTGCAGAATACACGTGGCAAGTCGTTGCCGCTGGAGCTCGTCGAGCCACGCCGGCGCGGCCGGCCGCGCAAGATGGAAACCGACGCGCAAAGCGCCCTTCCGGAACTGGCCGAGCTGGCTGCGCAAGCCTGAAGGCTCAGGGTGTGGGGCAGTCGCTCGCTGGCGTGCCGCTCGCGTATGGATGGGTCGAATACGGCGTGCTCGTCGCACCGTCCACGGTCAGCTCGTAGGCGAGCGTCGTACCGCAGCCCCGCGCGAAGTCGAACCCGTGCTGGGCGCTGGCCAGACGACGAACGTGCAACCCGGCGTAGCGCAGCGATTGCCCTGCGACGAGCCGCTCGGGCGCTCCGCCCTGCACCACGTACACGCTGCCGGCGCCGGTCCCCAGCCTGCGGCCCACGCCGCCGGCGATCACGAGTGCCACGCCGTCGTCCACCGCCAGGCCGCGATAGCCCGCCGCGCCCTCGACCTGCCGCGCCATGAACGTCACCAGCCGGCCCATGCGATCTTGCGTCGAAAAATGCGGATCGGTGATGCTGCCGGCCAGCGGTGCGAAGCGAAACAGATCACGCGTAAAATGCAGGTCAGGGTCGAACGGGTTGGCCAGCAGGCGCGCGGTGGTGAGGCTTTCCGAAGTGGTGAGCAGTGCGTCGTTCACGGCGCTTCCCAGGATGATCATGCCCGCGCTGGAGCCGCCCACCACGCCGCCGCGATCGTACACGCCCTGCACTGCCAGCAGCAGCGCGCTGCCGGCCCAGCGTACGTATTTGGCTTGATCACCGCCCACGAACCACACGGCTTCGGCGCGCGCCAGCACGGCGGCCGCGGCGGCATCGTCGGCGGGACTGGGAACGTCGGCCAGCGACAGCGTCTGTGCACTGCCGAACGATCCGAGCAAGCTCGCGGCGGCGTCGTCGCCGGTCGCCGTGAGTACCACCAGATCACCATGGCCGGGCTGCGCCGGATACGGTGTACTCTGCAACCACGCGAAGAGCTCGCCCATCGGCGCGCCGCTGTCGAGGGCAAGGCCGGGACCGGCCGGCAAGGTGCGGTCGTCGGTCGCGGCGCCGTGGCGGGGATGGATGGTGAGCTTGTCGAGTGCCGCGTCGGTCGCGAGCGTGGCGTCGGCGTAGTCGCTGGCCGCCGCATCGCGAGGCTGGGGCACGGCGGCGTCGCTGCGACCCGCGTCCGCGACCACCCCAGCAGGATCGTCGGTCGCGGCAACCCGAGCGCCGTTGCACGCAGCTGCCCAGGCAAGCAGCGCACACCAGAACGAGCTACCCATCGTCGTAGCCTAGCGGGATCTCCGCGTCAGAAGCGGCGGCGCAGCGATGACTTCGCGACGTGCGTCTTCACTGCCGGGCCTTGCCAGCCCGAGGTGACCGACACGATGGGCTCGGCGTCGCCCGACAGCCAGCTGGTCGAAAGGTGCACCGCGAGCGTGCGCATCGTGCGCTGCACGATCCCGTTCGCATCTTCCTTGGCGGGCGCGTTTGCGCGCTCCGGCTCGACGACGCGAAGCAGCACCGACGTCGCGCTGCCCTCGCCGTCCTTGACCGCCAACGGCACGCGCAGGTGCCGGCACTGGGACGCCATGGCTGTCTGCTGCATGGGTCCTGGCAGCTGTGCCTCGATCATGGCAGGCTGGCCCACCGACTCTT
>JAYUXI010000585.1:0-7059 GCA_043753085.1 Myxococcales bacterium
CGAGTTTGGTCACGACGATCCGAGCAGGCTGTCGATGGAGGGCGTCCGCGACGCGCTGCGCGCTGGAAGCGGCACCATCAGCGGCGGCATCCTGCTCGGCGTGAAGGGACCAGCGGGCCAGGCGGCGTGGCAGGCGGTCCCCGGCGGGGGCGAGTTCACGGTGCGCGTGCAGGCGCCCAGCTGGGTCGGAGTGAAGGAGCTAGAGGTCATCGTCGACGGCAAGGTCACCGAGACCCTCGCGCTTGGCGCGAGCGACGACGCCGGCCCAGGCCAGCGCTTCACGCGCACGGTGCGCGTGGCGCCAGGCGCCGGCGCCGGCACGCACTGGGTGGTGTTCCACGTACGCGGAGAGGGCATGCTCGCGCCGCTGCATCCCGAACGTGCGCCGTTCGCCGTGTCCAATCCGTTCTGGCTCTGACGTAGCGTGTCGCATCTTTCGTGCTTACGACGACCGCATGCGGAGTGTGGTTGATTTTGCGGCCGTGGCGATCTGCGTCGCTGCATCTGCCTGTGGCGGCGCGAGCACGAACGACGCCGATCCGGACCTCGGCGGACCCAGCGACGCGGGCGGATCTTCCGGCAGTCAGGCATCGAGCTCTGGCTCGCGCCCCGACCTCGACCCTGGCATCGACGCTGGCATCGACCCTGGCATCGACGCAGGCACGGACGCGGGGCGCGCCAGCGAGGGCGACACCGAGCCGACCGAGGCGCAAGCCCTGTGCGACCAGATCCAGCCCAGCATCTGGACGGCAGCCGACGGGCAGTCGCTGCTGCTGGGCGTGGTCGACGCCTTCGCGGCACTAAAGCGCGACAACGACGCGCTCATCGACCAACGTGGCGTGGGCGCGTACGTCGGATCCAACACCGACACCTACCTCGCAATCGTCAGCGGCAACAAGGCCGAGGCCGTGGCCCTGCTGGCCGACCACGTCGCTCCCGGCTACGACCCCAGCGCCATCGTCGACGAGCTCGTTGGCACCAGTTGCATAGGCCGCGTCTACCGCGTGTTCGATCAGGTTTACACGGCCCTCGGGCGCGGCGCCGAGTGGGACAAGATCGAAGCCTGCGGTCGGGCCTTTGGAAGCGGCGGCCTGCACGTGCAAGATGCACTGATTCGTAGCGGCTGGGGCTCGCCCGCCCTGCCACTCGTGAGCGACGCCGAGCAACTGCCCGGCTCGGCCGACGAGATCGCGCTGTCGCGCGCGTTTTTGACGGCGGCTGCGGGAGGCAGCTACTTCGGCGTGCCGCTTTCGACGAGCAGGCGCCTGCAGAACTTCTTGCCCAGCCCGGGTTCGGCGACGCCGCGCGATCGCGCCGTCTACGACCAGCTGAGCGCAGCAACCTATCTCTCCTTCGCCACCCTGCGCGCCGCGTACCACGTCCCCATCGTGGTCCCAGGCCGCTTCGTGCCGCCCGATCTGGCCCCGCCCGGTGACGGCGAGTGGGTTGCCGCGCGAGCAGGCAGCGAGCCGTTCGTGCTCGAGTCGCATTCGTACCGGGAGGCCTGGGACAAGACCAACTTCGAGCTGCGTCCGTTGACGCGTGTGATCGAAGAGACCTTTACGCAGACCGTGGTCTACGCCACGGGAACTCTGCTGTTCGCGCCCCACGCCAGCTTCGTGCCCTGAGCGACGCCCGAGGCGCCGGCCTACGAAGCAAAAAACCCCGGTTTGCGCCGGGGTTTTCCGCTCCGAGCCTCTTTCAGTCGGTCCACTCTGTCCAGTCAGTGCGAAGGACGGGACTTGAACCCGTACGATGTTACTCGCTAGCACCTCAAGCTAGTGCGTCTGCCATTCCGCCACCTTCGCGCGGGCTCGCGTTCTTCGCCTGAAAGCCCCGATACGTCAAGGTCTTCTTTGCATCACCCGGGCGTGAGCGCCCGGGATGCAAGGCGCAACCAAGTCGAGGCTCATACCCGGCGCCTGACAGCCAAGGCATCGAGGTCTCTCACGCGGGGGCCTGCAGAGGACAGAGAGATACTGCTGCTTCCCGTGAAACCACGAACGATCGTGCTGCTCTCGAACCCATCTACGCGTTCGCGTACGCGCGCGCCGGCCATCCGGCGTGCAAGCAATCTGTCTCGTTGCGCCGTACTCGCGCGTGAGCGTCGCGTCAGAGGCCGTGAGTGCTTCGACTCACGGACCCTTATTCGTCCAGCAGGACGGCGAGCAGCTCTTTCACTTCGAAGGGTTTGGCAAGCAACCGCACGCCTTCGAGGGTGACACGCTCGGGCTGACCGGTGACCACCACCAGCCGCGCACCCGGCGCCCCGTGCCGGATGGCCGCCTGCCACGCGTGCGGATCGGCGGTGACCGGCGACCAGTCGAGGATCACGGCGGTGCAGTCGGCGGTGAGCTTCGAGACGAGCTCGGCGAGATCGTGCGCTCGCTCGACCTTCGCCCCTTTGGCCTCGAGACCGAGAGAAACGAGATCGGCAATGGCGTCGTCGTCCTCGACCAAGAGCACTCGCGCCGAGGCCAGCCCCACGCTGCTGGGCCTGGGCCGCACCCGACTCCAGCGCAATACGAACGCGCCGCCCTCGGCCGTGGCGTCCAGTTCGAGGCTGCCGCCGTGGGCTTCGGCCATGCGCCGCGAGTGCAGGAGGCCGAGGCCGGTGCCGCCTTCCCGGGTGGAATGCCCGCCGAACAGATCAGCGCGCAGGGCCTCGGGGATGCCCGCGCCTTGGTCGTGCACGCGCACGAGAAAGTGGCTGGCACTCGCTTCGAGCACGAGCTGGACCGAGCTGCGTGACGGCGCGTGCTCGAATGCATTCAAGAGCAGGTTCTGGATGACCTGCTCGAAGTCGGCCGCGCCCTCCACTTCGTGGTCTGCGCACCCGCGCACGTCGACGGAGAGGCCCACGTGACGGCGCTCGGCCGCGACCTGCAGGGACTCGCTCAACTTTTTGCAGAGTACACTGACCGTGGCAACGTCTCGGCCCATGTCTACACCGATGGCGCGGCGCGCCATCACGTGAGCCGACCGCGCCCGCTCTTCGATGATGGACAACGCGCGCGCCAGCGTGGCGTCGTCTTTGCCACGCGCTTCTTCGGCCCAGCCGAGAATGACCGTCAGGGCATTCGAGAGGTCGTGAATGATCCCACGCAGAGCCAACTCGCCTGTCACCGTGACACATGTATCACGAATGCAACGGGGCGCGGGTACTCGCGAAGGGCTCGCGGGTGGCGCCGCCGAACTCCACGCGAAGTGTGAGACGCACCAGACCAAGCGTACCGGCGTGCGCCACGAACGCACTGGAGGCAGGCTCGACGCCGAGCCGTACCGCGACGTCACCGCCGCCGGCGCCCGCGCCGAAGAACGCCGCGCCTTCCAACTCTG
Organism: Myxococcales bacterium; assembly: GCA_043753085.1. Taxonomy (GTDB): domain Bacteria; phylum Myxococcota_A; class Polyangia; order Polyangiales; family Polyangiaceae; genus JAYUXI01. Next base: position 3,340 of record JAYUXI010000585.1, read on the forward strand.
CCACGAGCCCCAGCGCAGCAAACGCGGGCGTGACGATGGGCGCGCCCGCCGCCGCGCCGAGCGCCGCAAGAGCGCGGGCGTACCGCTGCGCTGCCGCGACGAGCTCGGCTGGGGCGTCGAAAACGCGTGCAGCTTGCACGGAGGCGTCGCAGAGCTCACCGAGCACCGTCGCATGCAGCGACGGGTTCGAGATAGCGAGCGCGGCCACCAGCGCGAGCAAGCTGGCGGTGCGCGCGCTGCTGCCCGAAAAGAACACGTCGAGCTCGAGGCCTACCGGCCAGACGCGCGGCGTGGGCTCGTCGTCGTGCTGCCGGTACTGGAGCACGCCACCATAGGTGCTTGCAGCCACGTCGACGCCGCTGCCACCGCCCTGCGCCGCGGCGTGGGCGTTGCGCGCTGCATGAAACAGCGTGCGCCGCTGCTCCGGGTCGATGCGGGTGGCCAAGGCCGCGACGGTGACGGCGGCGCTGGACCCCAGACCGAGCTTGTGGCCGCCTTCGAACAACGCACGCGTGTCGACGCTGGGAGCCGGCGCGGATCCGAAGGCAGCTCGCAACTCTGCAGAAGGCGCGCGGTCGGTCTGCGCGGCATCGGCTACCGCGTGACGGTCCACGGCCACGACCAGCGCCGGCGCGTCGTGCAGGACGGCATAGGCGCCGGTCAGGACGATCTTGCCCGGAGCCCGCGCTTTCATACTCGCATCGCGCCGGGTCCGGGCGTGGCCGCGATCACCCGCAGCACGCCCGGTACCGACTCGAGCGCGCGCTGGGCCACGCTGGCGTCCTGGCTCCTCGTGAAGACCTTCACGTGCGGGCCCGCGTCCATGCTGGCCCAGACCGAGACACCTTCGGTGCGGAGTGCACGTACCCGAGCGGCGAGGCGCAGCGTGACGTCGTTGAAGTAGACGATGCCGGCGGCCATTGCAGACGCGTGCATCGCAAAGGCACTGGCCTCGAGCGCGGCGCCCAGCGTCTCCCAGTCTCGCGCGAGCAGGGCCGCGCGTTGCGCCGCGAAGTTGCCTTCGGCGAACCGAACCCAGGACTCGTAGTACGGGCTGTGAGTGATGGTCTGCGCCATGGCTGCGCGCGACGACATCTCCTTGGCGGCCTCCGTGGTGACGCAGACGAGCACCACGAGCGGCAGGTGATCGGGGGCGGCGACCTGCCGCGCCGGCTCGCCCGGGACAAGCTCGGCAAATCCGGAGAACAGGCTGCGCGCGGCACTGGTCGAGCCGCGTTGCGCGAGCGCCGCCAGCTCGGCGCGGTCCAGGTCGAGCCCATAGGCCGCGGCCGCCGCCACTGCGAGCGCGGCAAAACCGGAGGCGCTCGACGCGAGACCGCTCGCGGTCGGGAAATCGTTCTGCGACTGCACCCGGGCAAAATGCGGGCTGCCGGCGCGGGCGCGCAGCTCGGCGAGCCAAGCGGTGGCGCGGGCAGCGCTGTCGCCCGTGGTCAGCTGCCCGCCGAGCCAGAGCTCGTCGGCCGAGTAGCCAGGTTCGACGGTGACGGTGGTGCGCGTGGCGAGGCCACCCAGTGTGACCGAGAGGCTCGGGACCGCCGGCACGTCGCGCGTGCCCGCCCGCTTGCCCCAGTACTTGGCGAGCGCGATGTTCGGGTGAGCGATGGCGGTGACGGCGGTCATTGAATCTCCGCGACGATGCCGGAAAAGCCCGCGTCTTTCCAGGCCTCGATGATGCGCTCCGGATGCTCCGGCGCGAGGGCCACGACCGCGCCGCCGCCGCCGGCGCCAGTAAGCTTGGCGCCGAGTGCGCCGGCGCCACGGGCGAGGTGGCACATGCGCTCGAGGTCGGGCGTGGAGACCATCAGGCTCGCAAGCAAGATCTGGTTGAGGTCGAGCAGCTTGCCGAGCCCGTCGAGATCGCCATCTTCCAGCGCGATGCGTGCATTCTTCACGAGCTCGCCGATGCCCACGAGCGTGCGATCCACGCCCTCCGGGTTGCGTTCGCGCTGCCGCGCCACGCCGTCGACCATGGCGCGCGTCGAGGCGCCCTGCCCGCAGTGGCCGATGCAGAGCCGAACGCGGCCCTTCGGCACGACCCTCTCCGCTGGCTGGCCTTTGCGAAAGTACAGCACTCCGCCGCGCGCGGCGACGGCCGCATCGAGCCCGGACGGGTTGCCGTGGAACACCGACTCGAAGGCGAACGCGGCGGCGTCGATGCGCTGGTTGGTCGCGGCCGGCAGCACGGCGCGCGCGATCGCCACGCCGAGCGCAGCCGAGGAGCCAAGGCCGCCGCCGGGGGGCAGGTACGCCGTGGCGTGCACCCGCACGCCGACGGCGGCGGCGCCCAGATCGCGGACCAGCGCGGCGAACGCACCTTCGAGCGACGGGATGGCGGGATCGTGCGCGGCGTCGCTCCGGACCGACACGTTCCAGGGCTGGACGTGCAGCTCGGCATGCTCGCCTCGATGCGACGGCGCGAGCTGGGCGTCGACGCCAGGCTCGATGCCCGCCGCGAGTGCTGGATGCCCGTACACCACGGCGTGCTCGCCCAGCAGGATCACCTTGCCGTAGGCGCGGGCGGGGCTCATGCGCGGCGCTCGGCGACGAGGTCGATCAGCTGTTCGAACCAGGCGCTGGTGTGACCAGCCTGGAGCGCGAGGATCGCGGACCGGGCGCGCGCGCTGCTGCGCTCGATCGACGCGGTGACCCGCTGCTCGACCTGCGCGGCGTGCAGACGCGCCCGCATCGCCTCGATCTCGGCGGCGCCGCGCGCGCGGCCCGCGCCCCCCTCGAGGAAGGCCGCGAGCGCCGGTGCGTGCTCCGGATCGCCATCGAGCGCGGCGAGCACGGCGGTCTTCTTGCCCTGCTGCAGATCCGATTCGGTGGACTTGCCGGTCTGCGCGGGATCGCCGAACGTGCCCAGCCAATCGTCGCGCAACTGGAACGCTGCGCCGAGCGGATCGCCGTACTCGCGCAGCGCCGACAGGAGCGAGGCGCCGGCGCCACCCAGGCAGGCGCCGAGCAAGAGCGGGCCCGTGGTGGTGTAGGCGGCAGTCTTCCAGAGATGCGTGCGTTCCATGAGCCGCGTCAGCGCGCGCGGCCGGTCCACCAGCACGTCGAGGCCCTGTCCGAGCACCACGTCGATCTGCATGGCCGCGAAGCTGCGCGCCGCCTCGAGCACGCGCGCCGGCTCCGCGTCGCACGTGAGCAGGGTGCGCTGGGCCAGCGACACGGCGTAGTCACCGGCGAGGATGGCGCCGCAGTCGCCACGGGTCTTGCCGCCGTACACGTCGTGCAGCGCGACGTGCACGCTCGGCCCGCCACGCCGCACCGGATCGCCGTCCATCCAATCGTCGTGGATCAGGAAATACGTCTGCAAGAGCTCCATGGCCGATGCGGCTGCGAGGGCCGGTGCGTCGTCGTCGCCGCGGGTGGCCATCCGGTAGCCAAGCAGCACGAGCGCGGCACGCAGGCGCTTGCCGCCGCGCGCGGTGAGCTCGCGAACCTGCTGCACCAGCGGCGACACCTCGGGCGCCTCCCGCTCGATCCGCGCCGCTTCGTGCGCCAGCCGCGCTTCGAGGTCGGCTTCGACGCGCGGCTGAACTCGTTTCAAGAAGTCGGCAAAACTACAGGCGCTCACCCGGCCGGGTCGTACGTTCAAAGCGCGTGGGTGTCAAACCGCACAAGTGCTAAGAGCAGGCCTTCGTATGGACCTCGTCGGCAACCGCAAAAACGACCACCTCTCTCTCACGGCCGACG
>JAYUXI010000586.1:0-2866 GCA_043753085.1 Myxococcales bacterium
TTCGAGCTCGTCGCCCCGGCACAGGAACAGCGCGCCCCGCTCGTCTTCCTCGCTCGACAGCACGGCGCGGTGGCGCATCACCAGCTCGCCTTCGGTCGGCACGCCGAACGAGCCGTCCGCGACGCGCTCTTCGAGCAACGTGTTGAACAGCAACGACTGGAAGGCCGAGAACAGAAACCGCGCCTGGCGCGGATCGCGCGGCGGCTTGGTCACGCCGCGCACGAAGTCGAGGGCGCGCGTGGCGTTGTCGCCGTGGCGGCCGAAACGCTGATCGCCAAAGGTGTTCGGGATGCCGTGCTGCGTCGCCAGCGCGAGGCGCTCGTGCGCGACGGCTGCCTCCGCCGGGCTCACGCCCCGCACCCACAGCGCGAAGCGGTTGCCGCGCAGGTGACCCGTGCGAAGCTTGTTCGGGTGTGTTTCCAGCGCGAGGATCTCGAAGCCCACACGCTCCGCTTCACGCTCGGTCTCGGGGCCTTGCGTGGGGATCGCGCGCAGGGTGGTCTCGGCGTGCTCGCGCGTGAGCTTCGGCCCGAGCGGGATCGAGATGGTCTGCGTGGTGACCGCGGCCTTGTCTTTCAAGCCTGCCACGCCGATGTCGCGGGCGGCTATGCCGAGCTCTTCGGCGACACGGCGCACGGCGTGATCGGTGGTGAGTGCACGTTTTCGGAAGGTGACGTAGAGGTGGTCGCCGACGCCGCTCGGCGCGTAAGCGGGGATCTCTTCGACCACGAAATCCTCGGGGCGGCTTTTGAAAACGGGCACGGAGCACCCTTGGCGCGCCCTCGTCTGCGATGCAAGCGCCTCGCGCGGGCGTGGCGATTCGCGGTAGCGTCGGCTGCGTGCGCCTCTTCGTACTGGCTTCGTTCGCTCTCACCTCGATCGCGCTGCCTGCTTGTGGCGGCAAGGAGGCCAATACCGGCGGCGAGCTCACCCGCGAGCTCACGTCTTGGGAAAAGGTCGGGCAGAAGATCGACGAGCTCGAGCTCACCTCGCAGGTCACCCTGCGCTACGGCTGCGAGGGCTGCACGCGCTTCGTTGCCAACGAGCTCATCGTGCAGAAAAATGGTGATTTTCGCGTCTACGACCTCACCCACCGCACCGAGCTATCGCACGGCACCGCCTCGCCCGAGGCGATGGCCACGCTGCGGACGCTGCTCGAAAGCGCGCCGTTCAAAGCCCTCGGGGAGGGACCTCGCGTTGGCACGCAGAGCCCGCCCTGGGTCGAGATTCGATCCGGCGGGCAGCGCGTGCGGAGGCTCACCCCGACCACCGAAGGTGTCGAACCGGCCTTCGACGAGCTCATGGTCGCCCTCGATGGCGTCATGGGCGCCGCCCTTTGAATGAAGCGGGACCCCTCCGAGTCAATCGGTGGTGCCAAAATCTACCGAGCCCAGATGGTGTCGTTCCGGGATGAAACGCCGCGTTGCACTCGCCAGTGCCTTCGTTCTCGTGTTCGCCGGCTTGCAGGCGTGTGGCGGCGAGGATCCGCTGGTCCCCTTGCAAGGACCCAGCCGGTCCCGTGTCGAGACCGACACGGGCGTGCGCTGGGTGATCGAGATGGACGCGGCCACGAACACGGTGCGGTGGGCTTTTCCGGGAGAACCCACCACGCAGATCCTGAAGCCCGGCGATGACGCGTTCGCCACGGCAGCGGCGTTTCTCGCCAGGTACCCGGAGACCTTTGGCGTGCAGTCCCCCGGCGACCTCTCGAACGTCGAGACCTCGGTAGAAGACGGCATCACGCACGTGCGCTTCGGGCAAAAAGTCGTCGGCGCTCCGGCAGACTTCGCTCGCCTCGACATCCACTTCGACGCCCAGGGCGGCGTCACCCACGTCAGCGGTCCTTTTTACCCCATGCTCGCCCGGATCGCCGCGCAGCAACCGGCGGTGGCCGCGCCGGTCGCGGAGCAAACCGCGGTGCAGGCCGCCACTGCCTTCGGAGCGCCTGGCATCAAGATCAGCGCACCGGCCACCTTGCGGGTTGCGCTCGACGACGACGGCGCGCCCCGTCTGGAATACTTCGTATCGCTGGTCGATTCGAGCGGCCTACCGAGCGAGGCCCAGGTGGACGCGATGACTGGCGCGTACCTGGGGTTGCTCGTGCAACGCGAGACCATCGCCGCGTCCGGCGAAGGCGTGAACGGCGCCCGCGTCAGCTTCGAGATCGATCCGCCGGTGGCCGGCAAGTACGTGATGACCCGCGCCAAGAGCGGCAACCGCCCGTACATCCACATCTACGAACAAGACGCGAGCGGCACGAAGACCGACCTCGAGTCCACCGACAACAACACCTGGGAGGTCGGCGCCGACCCGAACGGAAAAGGCTCCGGCGTCGATGCGATGTCCAAGCTGCAACGCACCGAGGCCTGGTTTCGCGAGAAGTTCGGCTACGTCTCGTACGACAACGTGGGCGGCCCGATCGAGGTTCGCGTGTACATTCCCAGCGACAGCGCCAACGCATTCTATGCCGGCGGGCGCGGCGCAGGCAGCGATCGGTACTTTGGCGTCTACGCCAGCACGGACGGCAGCAAGCCGCCGACCGAGGCCGATACGATGGGCCACGAGTTCACGCACGCGGTCACCGCCCACAACGGCAACCTCGTGTACGGCGGCCAGTCCGGCGCGCTCAACGAGAGCATGTCCGACGTGTTCGGCCAGCTGATCGAAATGGACATCCATCCGTCTGGCGATCCTTCACTCGTCTCCGAGGAGTTCGGCGTCGCCACGCGCAGCATGAAGAACCCGAAGCAGTATCCGCCCAGCGCCGACCACGTGGACGACGCCGTCAACGTGACCGCGCAGCTGCCGCGGTACCGGGGCTACGACAACGGTGGCGTGCACTTCCTGTCGGGCATTCCGAACCTCG
>JAYUXI010000587.1:0-7036 GCA_043753085.1 Myxococcales bacterium
CATCAAGAAGGGCGCCAGCGACATCCACATCGAGCCCTACGAAAAGAGCTTCCGCGTACGTTACCGCATCGACGGCGTGCTCATCGACGAGATGCGACCGCCGATGTCGGCGCGCGCGGCCGTGTCCTCGCGCGTGAAGATCATGGCCTCGCTCGACATCGCCGAGCGCCGCCTTCCGCAGGACGGTCGCATCAAGCTGAAGATGGGCAAGGGCCGGGAGATGGACTTCCGTGTCTCGGTGCTGCCCACCATCTGGGGCGAGAAGATCGTGCTGCGTTTGCTCGACAAGGGCAACCTCCAGCTCGACATGACCAAGCTCGGCTTCGACAAGAAGCCCTTGGACGACTTTCTCTGGTCGATCCGCCAGCCGTGGGGAATGGTGCTGGTCACCGGACCCACCGGATCGGGCAAGACCACTTCGCTGTATTCTGCACTCAGCGATCTCAACAAGCCCGAGGCCAACATCTGCACGGCGGAAGATCCCGTCGAGTACAACCTGGCCGGCATCAATCAAGTGCAGATGCACGAAGACATCGGCCTCAACTTCGCGGCCTCGCTGCGCTCGTTCTTGCGCCAGGATCCCGACATCATCATGGTTGGCGAGATTCGTGACTTCGAGACCGCAGAAATCGCAGTCAAGGCGGCGCTTACGGGCCACTTGGTGCTCTCCACGCTGCACACCAACGACGCGCCGGCCACCATCTCGCGTCTGCTCAACATGGGCGTCGAGCCGTTCCTCATCACGGCCAGCGTCAACCTCGTGCTCGCCCAGCGCTTGGCCCGCAAGATCTGTGCGGACTGCAAGACCGAGATGGACGTCATCGACAAACCCGTCGCCGTCGAGGGCATGGCCAACACCGTCGACAAGCAAACACTCGCAGAGATCGGCTTCAATGAGGACCAGCTCAAGGGCGTGAAGCTGTATCGAGGCGCGGGTTGCCGCACCTGCAACAACACCGGCTACAAGGGCCGCGTCGCCCTCTACGAGGTCATGCGCTTCACCGACACGCTGAAAGAGCGCGTGCTGCAGGGCGCTTCCAGCGCCGAGCTGAAACAGGCCGCCATCAAGAGCGGCATGAGCACGCTGCGCATGAGCGGTATCCGCAAGGTCATCGACGGCGTCACCACGACCGAAGAGATTTTGCGCGTCACCATTGCCGACTGAGTGGGCGATTGATCGGAAGGTAGCTGCATGAGCGTCGAAGCCGCGCGCGCGAAAATACAGGGACTGCTGCGTTCGATGGTCGAGCGGGGCGCGTCCGACTTGCACATCACGGTGGGCACGCCGCCGCAGATGCGCATCGATGGCGAAGTATACCCCGAAAAGACGCCGCCGCTCACCGACGAGGAGACGCGCGACCTCTGTTACGCGTTGCTGACCGCCGAACAGCGCGTCGTCTTCGAGCGCGATCGCGAGCTCGACTTTTCGTTCAGCGTCCGCAACCTGTGTCGCTTTCGCGCCAACGTGTACCTGCAGAAGGGCTCGGTCGCCGCGGCGCTGCGCACGATTCCCTTTCGCATCCTCACTGCGGAGGACCTCGGGTTGCCGCAGCCGGTGTCGGATCTCGCCAACAAGCCGAACGGCCTCATCCTGGTCACGGGGCCCACCGGATCGGGCAAGTCCACCACGCTCACGTCGATCGTCGACAAGATCAACACCGAGCAACGCGTGCACATTCTCACCATCGAGGATCCGATCGAGTTCGTGCACAACCACAAGCTCGCCGTGGTCAACCAGCGCGAGATCGGCGAGGACAGTCACAGTTTCAAGAATGCACTCAAGTCCGTGCTGCGGCAGGATCCGGACGTGGTGCTGATCGGCGAGATGCGCGACCTCGAGACGATCGAGGCCGCCCTCACCATCAGCGAGACGGGGCACCTCGTGTTCGGAACGCTGCACACCAACGGCGCCGTCTCGACCATCAACCGAATCATCGACGTGTTCCCGCCGCACCAGCAGGATCAGATCCGCACCAAGCTCTCGTTCGTGTTGCAGGCGGTGCTGAGCCAGCAGCTGCTGCCGAAGATCGGCGGCGGGCGCTGCATGTCGCTCGAGATCTTGCTGCCCACGCCCGCCATCCGCGCCATGATGCGCGACGGCAAGATCCACCAGATCTACGGCCAGATGCAGGTCGGGCAGGGCAAGTTCGGCATGCAGACCATGAACCAGTCGCTCTATCAGCTGGCGGCGCGCCGGCAGGTCTCGGTGGAAACGGCGCTCTCGTATGCGAACGAGGTCGATGAGCTACGCAACATGTTCACGCAGGCCCAGGCGAAGCGCTGACCCACTCCGGTTCAGAGCTTCGGCATGTGCAGTTCGCTGGCTGCTTCGCGCACGTCGGGGTTGATGATCCTGGCCTTGAGCATCGGCTTGATGATGGCCGTGCCGCGCTTGGTGTCGTGCATGGCCGCGGCCGACATCAGCGCCAGCAGGCGGATGGCAAAGGGCGCTGCTTCGCCGGGCGGTTCGAGCAATTCGGTGCGGGCGCGCGCGTCGTCGATCTTGCCGCTCTTCGCGACGACGTAGGCCGAGAGCCACGTGGCGTATGGACCCAGCGGCGCCGGGTTCTTCGCGAGCAGCTGGCTCGCTTCGTCGAATTTTTTTGCGTCGGCCAAGACGAGCACGCGTTCGTACAGCGCGCGCAACGTGGCGCCGCCCACCAGCGCGCGCTGGCTCTGGGCGTCGGCTTCGGCTTGGTTGTCCTGGTAGCGCGCCAGGCGCGACAGGCGTGTGGCGCGGTTGGGGGCGATGGTTTCTCGCTTCCACGCTCCGGCGATCTTCTCGGCGCCGGCCACGTCGCCGTAGTCGAGCGACGCGTCCATGGCCACTAGCTCGGCCCACCAGGAGCGCGAGGCCGCGAGCTTCACGCGCTCGTCGCTGGTGCCGATGGGCTGCCCCACCAGCACGGCGCGACCGCGCATCAACCCGGCCAGCAGCGACGACTTTTGCAGCGCTTCCGGCACGGCTTCGATCGAGCTGGCGAGAAGCCCGAGATCGCAGCGCTCGTAGCCGGCGGCGCCGCGCACGATGGCGACGTCCGTGCTGGTGGGATCCAGGTCTTCGGTGGCCTTGAGGCCTTCGTCGATGCGCCCACCCAGCAGCGCCACCCGCGCGACGAGGGCGCGCGCCGGAACGTACGCCGCCGAGTAGCCAAGCGCGACGAGGGCGGCGCGTCGTGCCAGCGCCTCGTTGCCGGCGCTCGCCGCAAGCGTGCCGAGCCACGCAGCCATGGCCGGCGTGTCGAGTGCGGAGAGCGCCTTGCCGATCTCGGCTTCGGTGACCGCGGCGTCGCCCGCTTCGACGGCGCCCATCGCGCGCATGGCGCTGGGAATGGCGAGTGCAGGGAAGGGTAGGTCGCCCGTCAACTTCACGGTCTCGGCCACCTCGGGCGGGCTGGGCACCGCGCGTTCGGGCGAGAGCGCCCAGGCAAGCGCGACGAGCGCAGACCCCGTTGGTTCGTGCGGGTACTTTGCACGAAACGCTTGCGCGGCGGCAACGGCACCGGGGGCGTTGGTCAGAATGGCCGCGCGCGTGGCAAGGAGCTCGGCGAGGACCCACTCCGGCGCCAGCTTGACGGCCGCGTCGTAGCGTTCGGCAGCATGCGGATCGCCGGCGCGCTCGAACACTGCGCCCGCGATGAGCTGGAAGTGTGCATCGTCTTTGGCAATGGCGTCGAGCTTGGCGATCTGCGCCGCGGCGCCGGCAAGATCACCCTGGAACAGCACGCTGGCCACCTGCGCGAAGGCGTACTTGCCGGCGGGGACGCCGACTTCTTTGGCGCGCTCGATCGATTGCTCGAAGGCGAGCTCGCCACCACCCTGCGCCAGCATGCCGCGTGCGGCACGCTCGCGCAGCCACAGCAGCGCGGCACGCTGCGAGCGCGAGTCGAGATCGAACGCACGGGACAGCGCTTTTTCCGTCTCCTCGAAGGTAGTGACCTTCGACTCGAGAAGGTTGTGATCGACGCGCACGAGCAGCTGCTCTGCCTCGGCGTGCTGTTTGTCGCGTTCGTGTTTGACGAAAAAGAAGACGCCGGTCGAGATCCCGGCGAACACCGCCATGCTGCCCAGCAACACGGCGAGACGCTTGCCGACCTTGGGCGACTCGCGCGGCTTGTCCCACGCCACCTCGGTGCGGGCCACTGCGTCGGTCTCGAACACGCCGCTCGCGGCCAGTGCATCGAGCACGACGTCGACACGGGGCAGATCGGTCGACTGTTGCTGGCGCAGCGGCGGCGCAGGGCGTGAACTGGTGCGCGGCGGCGGCGGCGCCGAGGCAGCGGGCGGCAGCGGCGGTGGCACCGACACGGGCGGCGGCGCGGAGGAAAGCGGCCGCGACCGGGCGAAGTGCGTGACGGCGTCGCCTTGGTCGTCGACCGCAGCACCTTGCAGTTGCATCAGCGGCTTGGTTGCTGGCGCACGCAGCGCCGGCGGCGGGCTCGAAACACCGCGAGGCGGCGGCGGTGTGGGGGCGGGGATCGCCGGCGGCTGGTGCTCGGGTCGGGTGAACGGCGGCAGGCCGGGCAGAGGGCCGCGCGAGAGCACCGGCGCGGGCCGCTGCAGGCCCGCTTTCTTGTAGCTGTGGGTTTCGCCGTCGTCTTCTTCTTCGCCGGTAAGGGGGCCTGGCGCGGCTGCGCGCACGAGCGGATAGCGCTTGGCGATCTCGGCCGCCACGGCGCGCGTGCCCTTGGCCGCCTGCGTGCCACGCAGCGCGCGACAGCGGTCGAGCCATTCCTGCGTCTTGGCGTCTTTGGCGCCGAAGCCGAGCGCCCGCTCGAAGACTTTCTCGGCGCGCTCCGCGTCGCCGCGGCGCAGCAGCACCTCGCCGAGCCAGCGGTAGACGGCTGCGTCGCGCGGCGCCGCTTTGCCCGCGGCGACGAGCGCGGTCTGGGCCTCGGCGAGGCGATCGTATTCGAGAAACAAGCGGGCGGTGGCGAGCAGCGCGGCGACGTTGGAGGACAGATGCAGGCGCACGTGCTCGCCCACCGCGTCGAGTACCTCGGGGCGGCTGGTGATCCGAAGCGCGTCGCACAGTGCCAGGGTGGTGGCGGCGTCGCGCTGGACTTTCCAGCGGCCGAGCAATACTTCGAAGGAATCCGCCATCTGCGCGCAAGTCTAGTGTGGCCGCCTTTCCCCTTTCAAGGACACTCGGCTCAGGTGACAATCGGGCGCATGAGCGAATCGACGGGAGCTGCGACCTTCGAGCACGACAGCCAGTTCGCGCGCGGTGCCGAAACCGGCGCGGTGCAGCTTGGTCGCTTCGAAACCATGTACGGAGAGCTGTACGCCGAAGCTCTGGAAGACGGCGTCATCACCGCCCTCGAGCGCCAGCAGCTGGAGAAGGCCGCCAAGAACCTCGGCCTCGACCGCATGCAGATCCGCAAGCTGGAAGAGGCGCTGGCCGCCGCGTACCAGGCGCGCCACAAGATCATCATCCAGGAAGAAGCCGATTCGGCGGAGCCGGCTGCGTCGCTACGCCCTCTCGAGGTGCAATCGAGCGATCACGCGCGCGCGCTCGAGCGCCGCATCGCCTTTCTGGAAGCGCGCGTGCAAGATCTCGAAGCCGAGCTCGAAGACGCAAGGGCGCACCTGAACGTGGAGATCGATCTGTCCGACTTCGACCGGCGCGGCCACGCCAAGATCGACGATCTCGGCGAGCTGTTTCGCCGCGTCCGCCACGATCCACGCGACGAAGAGACCCTGCACGCATTGTTCGCCGCGCTCGAGCACACCAGCGAGGTCGACCGCCGGCTGGCCGTGGCCGAGGTGCTCGTGTTTTTGAACGCCGCCACGCCGGGCGAACAAGCCTTCGTCCAGCAGATGAAGCCAGTGGGCCTGCAGCGACCGACGTCGTCGCTCACCAGCGATGCGTGGCGACGGCTGCTGTTTCACCCCGAAGAAGAGGCGGTCGTCGGCGACGTGTTCGCCGTGGTCACGTCGGCGGTGCTGGTCGGGCGCCTGTCGGCCATGCGCCGCGACAAGCAGCTGGTAAAGCTCGATGGAGCAAAGCGTATCGATCCCGCCACGAGCACGCTGCAGGCCGGTCGCTGTTTCGGGTGGGCCGCCGCCATCCTCGGCTTTCCCACGCCGCCGCTGTTCGTCGATCCCGATTCGCCGCACGCGGTCAAGATGGTGCCCGCCGTGCCGCCGGCGCTCACGCTCGGGCAGAAGTCGCTGTCCGGCCGCTCCACCCTGGAGCTCGCCTTTCTGGCCGGTCGCCACGTGGCCTCGATGCGCGAAGAGCACTTCGTGCGCCTGCTCGTGCCGGGCTTGAAAAATCTCGAAGAGATTTTCCTCGCCGCGCTCTCGATCGGCAACCCGGGGTTGCCGCTCAACCCGCAGGTAAAGGAGCAAGTCCTCCCGCTCGTGCGGGCGCTGTCGCCCATCCTCGAGCCGCAGCAGGTGGATCGGCTGCGCGGCAGCTTCCTTCGGTTCGTGGAAGAAGGTGGCCGTGTGAACTTGCAGCGCTGGTCCCAGGCGGCCGACCGCACGGCCTCGCGCGCGGGACTTCTTCTGGCCGGCGATCTCCGCGCTGCGCACGCCGTGCTGCAGATCGAAGATCCCGCGCACGCGAGCGACAAGATGGACGACCTGCTCGCCTTCATGTTGTCGGATCGCTACACCAAGCTGCGCACGCAGCTCGGCCTCGCGGTCAGTAGCTAGAAAATCGATACACAGCGGCGTGCGCTACGCCCTGGCGCCGAGCAGCGGAAGCCGTTTGGACAATGTCTGTGTATGCCGCACGCATACTCCTGCGTCCCGAGCGCCTCTTCCAGCAGCGGCGCAAACGCGTCCGCCCGCGTGAACACGTTGTGCGGGGAGCCTTCGCAGCCAGGACCCCCACGCGACACCACGCCCGCAATGGCGCCCGCGTCGTCGAGTGCAGGGCCGCCCGAATCGCCGCCGCACGCACTCTCCCCCGCCACGAACTCGGCGTCGCTCACGGCGGTGACGGCCACGTTCGTCCGCAGTCGTTTCTTGCCCGCACCGCCCGCGTCGCGGGTCTTGCCGTAGCCCACCACGCGCAAGCGATCGC
>JAYUXI010000588.1:0-7028 GCA_043753085.1 Myxococcales bacterium
CGCCGCCGCAAAAACCGGCGGCGGCGGCAGCGATTGACCCGAACGGGCCCCGAACTCGACGACGCGCTCCGCCACGAAGCGACTCGCCGTGTCGGCGTGTTCCGCCAGGGCTTCGGCGAGCGCGGCTTCGGTCGGCCGTTGCTTCGAGTCTTTGGCGAGGCAGGTGGCGACGATCTTCTGCAGGCCGAGCGGCCACTCCGCCCCGGGCGGCGCGGGCGCCGGCGCCGCGGACAGGATCCGCGCATAGAGATCGGCCGCGTGCTCGGCGCGGAAGGGCACAGCGCCATTGATCATCTCGGAGAGCACGATGCCCAGCGCCCACACGTCGGTGGCGGCGTCCACGGTGGACGAGTCACGCAATTGCTCCGGTGACATGTACTCGGGCGATCCCAACAGCGTGCGCGGCCCGGTGCGGGCCGTAGGCGGTCCGACTCCCGCGACCTCGCACGACTTGGAGATGCCGAAGTCGAGCACCTTGGTCCACAGGCCGCCGGTCAAGCGCTCGGTGAGAAACAGATTTGCGGGCTTTAGATCCCGGTGCACCATGCCGCGGTGGTGGGCCTCGGCGACCGCATCGAGCGCTTGCAGCACGATGGTGCAGGTGTCGCGCACCGACAGCCGGCCATCCCGCGCGAGCCGCGCCTCGAGGGTTTCGCCTGCAAGATACTCCATGACGAAGAACGGGACGCCAGCCTCGTTGGTGCCGACGTCGTATATGTCTGCACAGTGCACGCTTTCCAGCTGCGCGGCGAGCTGGGCTTCACGCAAGAAGCGGGCGTGCGCGTCCGGGTCGAGCGAGAGCCGCGGATGCAGCACCTTGATGGCGATCTTGGTGCCCAGCCCCTCGTGAATGCCGGCGTACACGAGGCCCATTCCGCCCTCGCCGATGCGCCGGCTGATCCGATACTTGCCCACCAGGAGCGAGCCTGGCTCGAGCACTTCGGCAACGGGGGGGCTTGGCATGGTGCACGCGCCGATGCCTCATTCCTCGTCGCGGGGCCACCTCGTCGAGAGAAGAACAGTCGGTTTCTCGGTGTCGACCTTACCGTCCGAAGCAGCCGCTGTCATCCAGATGTCCAGGGGCTCGCGCAGAGGCACGGCGCTGACGAGCGTCCAGGAGTCCGATTCCAGGCAGCTGCCAGCGCACATCTTCGAGGCGAGCACCTGCGCCGCCCCCTCGACGCTGCGACCCCACAGCGTTTGGTGCTCGAAGGGGCCGGCCGCCAGCCACGGGCGATGCGCTTCGATGCGCAATGCGCCCGTTCGCTGGGCCGCGTCCCACTCGAGCGTTGCGCCGCGGCCGCCGACCCGCGTGACGAGAGCAACCGCCGCAGCCGACGCCGACGCAGCCGGAGCGCGCTCTTGGTGCAGCACGGCTGCCGAACGCCACTCGAACACGGCAAACGCGAAACAAGCTGCTGCCAGGCACCAAGGCGCGAGATCGCGGACGAGCGACGACGGGGGGCTCGGCGGCGCCGCGATCAGCTCGACGACCGCCGAACGCGTGGTGGTGGCACGCGCCTGCCGTGTCGGCACGCTCTGCAGGATGCGACGCTCGAGCTGCTTCGGGAGCACGACGTCCGGCGGCGCATGTGCGAGCAGGACCGCCCCCTTCGCGAGTTCATCTTCGTTCATGGTGTGGCTCTTTGGAGTGGGGACGCGAAAGTGCTTGTTTGAGTCGGTCGAGACCGCGACGAATGGCGCTCTTCACCGTGCCGAGCGGCATTTGCAACTCGCTGGCGATCTCGCCGTGCGAGAGGCCGTAGCAGGCTGCCAGGATGATGGTCTGCTGGTGCCATTCCGCCAGCTCGCCGAGCGCCGCCATCGCCACCCTGGCATCGACGTGGGCCTCGACGCGCTCCGGGCTCAGCACGAGCTCGCGAAATTGGTCGCGCGGGCTCGCGTTGCGCGTAGCACGGTAGCGATCGACCAGCCGGCGCCGCGCGATCATGGCCACGAAGGTGACCTCGCGACCGCGGGCCGGATCGAAGCTCGCGGCCACCTTCCACAGGTCGAGAAAGATTTCCTGGCAGGCGTCTTCGGCATCGCTCTCCGACGACGACATGCGCTTGGACAGCGCCAGCACCAGACCGCCGTAGCGACGCAGAAACTCGCGCACGGCCAGCTCGTCGCCGAGCGCGATCCGCGGCAACAGGGGCGCCTCGGCCTCTGGCGCCGCGGCCGGAGCATTCACGATGGGGGTGGAGCGTGGCATGGCGATCGCGGCCGCGGCGGGAAAACCTCGGGGCACCCTTCGCATTCGTACGATACGCAGCCGTGGATGCGTGAAAGTCGATGTCCGCGAAAATAATCGCGGTTCCGAAACCCTGGCTGCGCCGCACTGGGGGTAGCGACCCCCGTGGGCCTCAGCTGAACTCGGCCCAGTCGCGCGGCACGACCCACGCGCCCGGCTTGAAGGACCAGGTGATGATGGCGGCGGGATCGAAGGTCTCGTCGAGCGCGGTCATGGAGATCACGTCGGCCGGCAGCACGGCGCGGTTCAGCGGCTTGCGCCGCGCCTGCAGATCCCACAGCTGGTAGTACGGGACGCTGGGGTCGCCGCCGCGCAGCGGGCCGAAGTCGAGCGCGGCGCAGACCTGCTCGCGTTCGCGGCTTTCTTTGCGGTTGTAGTACTTCACGGTGAGCTTCCGCTTCGCGGCGATCGCATCCAGAAACACTTGATGGTCCGCGTGCGCAGAGGAATCGTCCGACATGGGGACGAGGGTCTACCGGTTCGCGGGCGGCGGTGCGATCACAATCCCGCTGGAGCTCGCCCGGAGGGATCACCAGCCGGACAGAACCGGCCGACTCTGCGGCACGACGGCGAGCTCGATCTGCAACGCCGGCTCGCCGCGGGACACCACGGCGAGCCCACGCGCGGTGTCGATCGCGATGGAGGGCAGCGCGCGATCGGCAGCACCCGCTTCGTTGTAAACGAGGTCGTAGACGCGCGGCGTGCTGACCCGATCCAGATCCTCGTCGACGCTGTCGGAGGCCGGAAAAAAGCGCTCTTCCGCCGAGAAGCTGGCCGAGGCCGACGGCACATCGCCCGGTTCGTAGCCCGGTTCGTAGCCCGGTTCGTAGACCGGTACGTCGTCGCCACAGCTCACCACCGGCGGCGACGGCACGGGACCGGCAGCACCGAGCTGCATCCGGGACAGGATGGTGCACTTGGTTCCCGGCGCGAGAGCCGCGCCGGTGGCGCTGACCACCTTGGCTTCCCACACTGCATACGCCGCGTGCTCGATGCTGGCAGCGACCTGCCGCGGCGGATGCCGCACCGCTCGCACGGTCATCACCGCGGTGAACGCCATGGCCGAAGCCGCCACGAGCGCAAGGGCCGCGCCGGGATGCGCGCGCTGCTGTCGGCTGGGCGGCACCACGCGCACCTTGACGTGCCCTTGCAGCGCCGCTTCGAGCTCCTGTTCGTGCGCTTGCTCGATCCGCGCCTGGCAGTCGCGCAGGGCAGCCACCTCGGCTTCGAGCGCTTCGTTGCGGGCGTGCAGTGCATCTCGGTCGTCGCGGTAGGTCATGGGCGCCTTCAGGTCTTGTTGGTGACGATGACGTTGAGCATCGACACCTGGGAATTTTGCGCTCTCGAGACGGTGAGCGCCACCACTTTGCCGTCGCCCTCGTAGCTGGCCACGACATTGCCCCCGAGATTCATCTCGCTGGTCTTGGTGAAGCCCTTCAGGTTGGCGGCGTAGTACGCGAGGACCTTGCTGGGCTCGTCCGCCGTTTCGTAGGTCAGCGAGTGGTGGATCTTGCCGTGCGCGGCTTCGCCGGTGAGGCTCATCGAGCCCTTCAGCGTACCGGTCGGATACGGCGGCACGACGGCCGGCCAGCTGTCCGGCACCTTCACGGTGTCGCCGCCCATGGCCACCACGGCGCCGCGCTCGCCTCTGAGCGTGACCGAGCCGCTGCCGGTCTTCGCGTCTACGGCGGCCCCGGTGGCGGCCTCGACGGCCTTGTCCGCGGCGCGCTCGGCGAGGCGTTCTTGGATGCGCTTGCAGCCGGAGCCGAGCACGAGCGCGGCGATCGAGGCGAGCAGCACTCCGGTTCGCATGGTGGCGAGCGTATCAGAGAGGCAGCCCTGCAGCCGGCCGTTTTCGCGGCGAAACCAGCTGCCAGGTAGCCAGCAGCCACAACACCGAGAGCGGAACCAGACGCAGCGGATGGAACAAGCGCTTGGCCGCGAGCGCGCCGAGCGAACCGCCCTGGGTGTCGGAGTAGAGCGGGCTCGGCGCGAGGATCACGGCCGCGTAAAGCAGCCAGTGCCAGGCCCGCGGGCGGTCCGTCGTGAGCAGCAGGGCCGCCGCGGCGATGGCCGAGAGCACGTACGTGGGCGATTCGGAGCGGTGGTTGAAGAGCAACACGAAGCCCAGCGTGGCGATCACGAACCATACGGCAAGCAGCCGTCGTGCGGGCTGTGCCAACGCCTTGTTTGCAAAGTACACATAGCCAACCGCAGCGCCAAGAAACACGGCGCCTGCCAGAATTTGCACGGGCACGCTGCCGACGTGTACCCCCAGATCCGACAACGCATGCATGACCGACCAGTGCTTGGTGGAGGCGTGTGCGGGCTCGCCTGCCAGGAGCGCTTGCCACTCGCGGTAGTACGCTAGCAGACGGCCAGGGCCCACCACGGCGGCAGGCGCCACCACCAGCAGCATCGTGCAGGCTGAAAGCCATGCGACCGCGCGCATCCGGCCGCGACCTACCAGCGCGAACGCGCCGAGCGCTGCGGGAAACAGCTTCACGAGGATCGCGAACGCGAGCCACGGAGCGGCGCGCCCGTTCTTGCGTTCGAGGTAGAGCGCGCTGGCCAAAAGGCACGATCCGGCTACCAGCAGGTTCGACTGATCGCCGTCGGTGGTGAGCACGATGCCGGGCCATGCGAGCGCGAGGAAGCGCGACGCGCGGCGATCTTGGTGCGCCGGCTCTTCGTGCGCCCACACCGTGCGCACGAAGCGAGCCATGCCCCACGCCGCGAGCGCAAAGTTGGCGGCGGACCACAGCACGGCAGCGACGTGCCACGGCAGCACCGCCACCGGCACGAACGCGAGCGCGAAGGTCGGGCTGTACTTGTAGTAATCGAAGTCGAACGAGAATCGTTCGTAGAGCGGGGCGCGCTGCAACAGCGCGAGCGAAGCGGCGCGGAACACCATCAGGTTTTGCGACGCGGACGCGAGATCGCTGAGCAGGCCAGCCCCGATCCCGGTGACCACGTAGAGGCCAATCCACGTGCGTACCGCCCAGGGCAGTGCGAGACGAATCGGAGCGCGCATCGCTTCGTCAGCTACCACAAACGCCCGGATCACGAGGTGATGGCGCTTGAGGATCCGGCCCCGCGGACCGACACTGGAAAGGCCATGCCCAGCCCCTACACCGAAGAGCACCAGCAATACCGCGCCCAGCTTCGTCGTTTTGCCGAGCAGGAAATGTTTCCGAACGTCGATGCGTGGGAAAAGCAGGTGCTGTTCCCACGCGAGCTGTTCGCGCGCGCCGCCGAGCTCGGCGTGTTTTCCGCGCACTATCCGGAGGAGCACGGCGGTGACGGCGGCGACTACTGGTACTCGATCGTCAAAAGCGAAGAGCTCACGCGCGGGCGCATGGCCGGCGTCACCATGGCGCTACTGGTTCAGGGCGACATGGCCACGCCGGTGATCAGCGATCTCGGCACCGAAGAACAGATCCAAGAGTTTCTTAAACCGGCGCTCCGGGGCGAGAAGATCGCGGCCCTCGGCGTCACCGAACCGAACGCCGGCAGCGACGTGGCGGGCATCCAGACCGTGGCAAAACAAGACGGCGACGACTGGCTGATCTCCGGCAGCAAGACCTACATCACCAATGGCACCCGCGCCGACTTCGTCACGCTGCTGGTCAAAACCCGCCCCGACGCCGGCGCGCACGGTTGCTCGTTCTTCCTCGTGCCGACCAACCTGTCCGGCTTTTCCATCTCGAAGAAGCTCGAGAAGATCGGCAATCACTCGAGCGACACCGCGGAGCTCGCTTTCGACAACGTGCGCGTGCCGAAGCGGTACTTGCTGGGCGAGGAGAGCATGGGGTTCATGTACCTGATGCAAAACTTCCAGGCCGAGCGCCTGGTGGCGTGCAGCAGCGCGTGCGCCGGTCTCGAGCTGATGCTCGAAGACGCGATCGCCTACGGCCGCGAGCGCAAGGCCTTCGGAAAGCCGATCATGAAGCGCGAATACTGGCAGCACAAGTTCGTGGACCTGTACACCAAGCTCGAAGCCGCACGCTCGCTCGTATACCGCGCCGCGGACGCTTACAACGACGACCACCACGTCAAGAAAGTGGGCGTCAGCATGGACACGGTGAAGCTGATCTCCATGTCGAAGATCTTCGTCGGCGACCTGAGCGCCGAGATTCCGGATCAGTGCCTGCAGTTCCACGGCGGCGCCGGCTACATCGAAGAGTACCCGATCGCGCGGCACTGGCGCGACGCGCGGCTCCTGCGCATCGGCGGCGGCACCACGGAAACGATGCGCTACTACGTCGCCAAGCTGATGGGCTTCTGACCCGAACGCCATCGCGTAGCATCGCTCGCGAGGCTCACGGCGCCAGGTCGGCGCAGCAGCGGAACCCGAGCTGATAAAACGCGAAATGCTCGTAGTGCACCGTGGTCATCGGCCGGCACGCGTTGCGCACGGGTCCCCAGTAGCCGCCCTTCGACCCACTCTCGTACGGAGTGCCGCTCTCGTTCACCACCCACTCGTCGACGTTGCCAGTGAGATCGTGCACACCGTAGGAGCTCACGCAGCGGGCGTAGGCTCCGGATCGCACACTCTGGTCGACACGCTGCGCTTCTTGCGTGCGAAGTTGCGGGTTGCCGAGCGCCGCTTTGTCCACATCGATTTCGGGCTTGTCGATGTTGCAGGCTTCCGCGCTGCGCACGGTGCCGTAGGGATACGGAAGCCGGCCGTTGCCCTCGCACGCCAACGTCCATTCGCTGCCGCCACACAGGCGTTTGCCTCCGGCCGTGCAGAGACCCCGCGCCTCGGTCC
>JAYUXI010000589.1:0-2854 GCA_043753085.1 Myxococcales bacterium
CAGCGTCGCATGCCCGTCAGCTTGCTTCTGGCGAAGCCGCCATGGCTGCGGTGTTCGAGGATCCAGCGCGGATTAAGAAGATGGTTTGCCGGTTCGGAGCGATGGGTCTCTTCGTGCTCGTCATGTCCGCGTTCAATGCGTGCCAGACGCTGAACACGTCGCCGGACCTGCCGCGCGCGATTGCCTTCGACATGCTGATTGGCGTGGTGTACCCGCCGCTCGCTTTGAGTGGAGTCGTGCTCGGTGCCGTCCTGTCGTTTCTCGTGGGACGTTCGACGTATCGCCACCACCTGCGCCACGTGATCGCGCCACGCCCGGCGCTCTATCGCGGCGCTCCGCTGCGCTGCCGCGTGTGTGGTGCCAACCTGCCGATGCATCGCGCCGAGCGCGTGGCCTGCTCGTTCTGCGCAACGGAGAACCTGCTGACGGCGGCCGTAACCGTGGACGCCAGGCGGCAGCTGGACGCGGAGATTGCCGGCTATCGAGCTCGCGCGAGTGGTGTCGTCGACGCATCCGCGCGGGCTGGCTCGCACATGTACGCAACGACGATCGGCTGCTTCTTGGGGGCAAGCTTCGGCATGCAAATCGTGCTCTACGGTCTGAAACAGTTGGCCTTGGCATTGGCCTGAACCAGGCGCGCACTCGCGCCGTAGCAAGAAAACCCAACCCGCGCCAAGGTGATGGCCCCCGACGAAGCAAGATGGCCCGTGGGTCAAAGAGTGCATGGCGCCGACCAGGCACGAGGTTGCGAAGACCTAGGCGCGCGCCCGGGACGCCTCGCTTCGCGGCAGAGGGCGTCGCGGGCATGCGAGCCCTGATCGAAAAGGTGGCGCAGCGTATCGACGGCAGCTCGCTGCTCGGGGTGGGCGACAGCTGAGTCACGCCGCGTGAGCATCGCGAGAGGCTCCCCGATTCGAAGCCCGTTCTGTCGATCATGCACGGAGCGGGGCGTTTTCGGTCGGGCACGCCGCCAAAGCTCCGAGGAGCGCCTCGGCTACGACGCACCGATGCGCTCGACGTAGGCGGGTTCTTGTATCGCCGTCGCTCGTGGCGAAGCATGCTCCCATGACGGAAGCCGCCCGCCATCTCGCTGCTGGCCACACTGCTCGGAGCCTGCACGCAGAACGATTCGCCCACGCACACGCCCACGCCCACGCTGACGGAGGGACCGGCCGAGCGCGGCCGAGTCCGCCGAACCCGCGCCGCCACCTGTGGCGGCTCAGGCAATGAAGTGGCCGCCGCCGCAGCCGGCGGGCGCGCTCTACATCACGCACACCTTCGAGGCGCCGGTCGTGATCGCCGCGGACGGGAAGACCGGACGGCTCGAGGGTACCGGCCCCGTCGAGCGCGTGCAGGTTGCATCAAATGGCGTGGCGTTTGCAGGCAAGACGGGGGCCTCGTTGCGCCTGTACCGGCTGAGCGGCTCCAGCTCGAAAGCGCTGCCCTCGCTCGGCCGGACGCTGGCAGATCCGTTCGGTCGAAGCGCCCGTCGGCGCCGTCAGTGCGGTGGCGTTTGACGAGTCCGGTGCGATCTGGGTGGCGGGCGGGACGGGCGCGGCACGGTTCGCCGACACCCGGTGGGAGACGCCCGCCTACCCGAGGGACGTCGCCGGCGGGCGCTTGGCTTCGTACACTGAGGGCGGCATCGACTGGAGCAGCGAAGGGTGGGCCTTCAACGGCGTGGAAATCCGCGGCGCCGCGGGCACCTTCTTGCGCCTCGAGCACAACGCCCAAAACGAAACCGGCATCAGCACGCCCTTCACGTGGGGCCTGGAAGGGTGATCGACGGGCGCGGCCGCGTCTGGACCAACGCGAATCGTGGACTCTCGGTCGTGGATGGCCCGAGCGGCAAGGTGACCTCGTATCCGCAGGCACGAACAAGGGTCCGTTCGATACACAGGCTGCCAGCTTTGCAGTGGTAGCCGGGGGACCCGCTCTGCCAGCGCTGCCCGGTGTTGCCCGCGCCAAGTCCGTCACAGCCGTGCTGAAGGTCAACGGCGCGATCGCGAAGTGTTTGGGCGTGCGGATCTGCCCGGTCATGCCGAGCGATCCCGGCACGGACGATCCCTGCGCGCACAGCGAGCCGCGGTACGACGTGACCACCGACGACAAGGGCGTCCTTACGTGGAGTGACGTCGTCGCAGGCACCTACGCGATAGCGTTCATGGCCAAGACCAGCCAAGGCAAGACGCAGTGGGCAGTGGTCCGTGGCGCTCTCGACGTTCAGGCCGGCAGCTCTGCGCGGCTGCCACCGATCGATGTACGACTCAGCGAGCTGTCGTGCCCGTACTGAGAGCGCGGGATGGTTGCGACCCGAGCTCGCCGTCGACGTGCCAGCGCTCACGCGCCGAGTCGGATCCAGGTCGGCACGTGCGGGTGCCGATGCGTGGCTTCGTGGAGAGCCTGAACGTCAGCGTGACGTCGGCCATCTTGCTCGCCGCGGCGGTGCAGGGTCGTCCAGGCGACTTGCCGGAAGGCGAAATCCAGCGGCTCTACGCGCGGGCGCTTTTCTTTTCCGTCGCGCGCGCCGAAGAAGTCATGCATCACAAGCTGGGTACATGACGGTTCGCCTGGTCTGTCTCGACGTCGACGGCACGCTGGTTGGATCGGCTGGCCTGGTGCCGGAAGAAGTGTGGCCTGCTGCCCAGAAGTTGCATGCTGCAGGCATCACCGTGGGCGCTGGCCTCGGGCCGCCCCGCGTTCGGAGTTGCGCGCGGCTACGCGGAGCGCCTCGCCCCGGACGGCTGGCACAACTTCCAGAACGGAGCCAGCCTCGTGCACGTGGCCACGGGCGAATCGCGCTCCACCCCCCTGCCGGCGGCCAGCGTGGCGCGCTTGATCGCCCGGGCCCGCG
>JAYUXI010000590.1:0-16348 GCA_043753085.1 Myxococcales bacterium
GCCGCGCGGGATAACGGCGATCTCGGTGGGTCGCACCGAAAGCACGCCGAGCTCGGTGCAAAGGCGCAGGCGACCCGCTTGCGGAACGATCAACAGCTCGCCGTCGGCATCGAAGAACACTGCATCATGCATGGATCGATTGGCCACGTACAGGTGCAGCGCCGTGCCCAGCCCGATGGCGGGTGAGCCGTTGCCGCCGAGTGTGAACAGCCCGGCGACGAAGTCCGTGGCCTCTGCAGGCACCTCGAGGGGGCTCCATCGCAATCGGTTCGGCGATGGCGGCACTTCTTCGAAAGGGCCGCTGCGCAAGGTTCGGGCGGGATGCGGCACGAACGCTGGATGCGCGGCGGAAGGGCGCAGCCGGTAGAGCCAGCTGCGGAGATTCTCGCTGCGCGGCGCCGTGAACGCGGAACCCGACAGCTGTTCGGCGTAGAGACCGAACGGCACCTTCTGCGGGGAGTTGCGCCCGACCGGCAAGGCGCCGGGTACCGCTTCCGTGGCGTGCGAGTTGCCGAATCCGCCAAGATAGTCCGCCGTGGTCATCGCGGCGAAACGCTAGTCAATGCACGGGGCCCGCACCAGGCACAAACCCATTTCGCGACGCGGCTAGCTCGATTCGGCCGCGGCCGGCGCTGTCGCGACCAGCAGCGGGTGCGCAAACACGGCGGCGAGCAGCAGCGCGAAGCCCGCATAGAAGCGCGCGTCGAGCTGGCGCTGCTCGCCGAGCAGAACGATGCCGAAAAGAAGCGCGTAGACCGGCTCCAGGTTCACGGCCAGCTGCGCCGAAAACGCGGTGAGGTGGCGGAGCGCCACCAGCGAGAGCGCGAACGGAAAGATGGTGCACGCCGTGGCGAAGACCGCCAGCAAGGCTGCGTCGCGGGGACCCGGCACGACGATGGCCGGTCCCGCGTGTGGCAGCACGAAGGCCACGACGGCGAGCACGCAGCCGCCGGCGCCGAGCTCGACGCACGTGACGGCGAGCGCGTCTGCCTGCTCGATGAAGCGCTTGTTGAGCGACGCGAAGAGGGCGACGAAGAACGACGACGCGATCCCGACCCCGAAGCCCACTCGCATCCCGGCGGGAATGCCGCCGAGCACCAGCACGAGGCCGGGCAGCACCGCCGCGCCGAACAGGATCTCGCGCGGGTCGAATCGGCGCCGCGCCACCAGCGGCTCCACGAATGCCAGAAACACCGGCGCGAGGGCCATGGTGGTGGCCGCCACCGACGCGTTGGCGAGCTTCACCGCAGCGTAGAACGTGACCCAGTGGATCGCCACCACCACGCCGATGCCTGCGTACGTGGCGCGGCGCGGCGCCGACATCGAGAAGATCGAGCGACGCACGCGCGGAACCGCCAGCAGCAGGACGGCCACGAGACCCATGCGCCAGATCACCAGCGCCAGCGCCGGCAAGGAGATGAGTTTGCCGAGGATGGCCGTGAAGCCCCACACCACCACGCACACGTGGATCTGGATCGTGGCGCGAAGGTGAGCCGAACGAGGCATGGGTCTCGCCGGCGATGTAGCATCGGACGACGAGCCGCGGTGCAGCGTCGGTTCCGCGTGCAGCTGTGCTACGCAAGAGGGCATGACGGGAACCGAAGATCAGGCCAGCGAGTTTCGCGTCGCGGTCGGACACTACGTACTGGGCTGCACGTGCGATGGTCTGCCGCTGCTGTTCGACGAGTACGCGTCGCACGCCGCCCTGGTCGAGCGCTTCGCCATCGAAGCAGGAACGCCGTGCTGCATGACCGTGCGGCGCAGCGGCGAGCGGTGGCCGTTCCTGGTGGTCGCGCAGGGCTATCATCCTGCCGGCGGCGGCTTCGGCCCCGCCCTGCTTCTCGTGCCGGAAACGCAGCGCTTGTTCGTCGGCGCCGGCGAACGCATTCTGGCGTACGATCTCGGCTCGCTGCGACGCCTTTGGATCGATGGCGCCGAATCCGGCCTCACCGGATGGGCCCAACACGGCGACGTCGTTCTCATGTCCGCCGAGCTCGAGCTCGCGGCCTGGACCACCGCGGGCGAGAAGCTGTGGACCACGTTCGTCGAGCCGCCGTGGACGTTCGCGGTGGAAGAAGGCGCCGTGCGTCTCGACGCGATGGGCGCCCAGCGGACGTTCTCGCTGCACGCCGGCCCCGACACGGCCGCGCACTAGTCGGAGACGGCCTCGCGCGCGTGTGGCGCGGTGATTTGACCGCGATGCGCGACACGGTGGCGGCTACGGGAAGTTTCGTCGGAGGGAACTGGCCGCGGCTTCTCGCGACGTGCGACATTCCCGGACGGAGACACTTACCCATGAACATCGACATCAAAAGATTTGCACTGCTGACCAGCGCGATTGCCGCATCGATCACGGTGGTGGCCACGGCGGCGACGGGCTGCAGCAGCACCCAGGCCGTAAACGACAAGACCGACTCGGGCGGTGACGACGACGACGACACCACGTCGAGCAGCAGCAGCGGCAGCAGCGATGGCGGCTCGTCCAGCGGTGGTCGCGATGGCGGCGGCTCGTCCAGCGGCGACGGCGGCGGTTCCTCGTCGAGCGGCGACGCCGGCAACGACGCCGGAACGTGTCTGACCGGTGGCATGGTCGTAGACGATCCGGCCGCGTTCTGCGCGGTCGTGGCCGATTCGACCACGTGCAGCGGCGACCCCTACTACGTAGGATTGTGCGTCGGCCCGGTGCAGAACTTCATCCCGGCGGTCGCCCGAAGCGCTGTCGAGTGCATCAAGAGCAGCCCGGTGTGCGAGAGCGATCCGACCGACGCTTGTTTGCCCGCGGCCATCGCCGAAGCCTGTGAGGACGCCAGCGCCGAAATGTTTTGCGCGAGTCTCGCCGCAGAAAACAGCTGCGATCCTGCGGCGTCCGGCGGCTCGCCGTACACGGTGGCCAATTGCGTGGCGATTGCCAAGGCGCTGAGCGACACCGGCCGGCAAGCGCTCGGCGATTGCTTTGCCAGGTTCGTCGGGGCTGGCACGACGTGCGACGACGCAACCGTCGGCTTCTGCTTCACCGCGACTCCCTACTCGTACGGATTTCTCAACTAGAAAACCCGGGCGCGATGCCGCTGTACGTGGCCCCCGTCGACAAGCAGTCCCGCGGTCGACCTCACGACTTGCTACGCTGGCGCGCATGCGGTGTTGCGGACGCGTCGCTCTGTTCGCGGTGGGACTGATGCTGACGCTGTGCGCCGGGCTCGGCGTCGGCTTCTTCGCCTGTGGGCGCACGAAGGCAGAACATCGCTTCGAGCTCCGCACGCCCATCCCCACCGAGCGCGCCGCGTTCTCGCTGGCCATGCAGCAGAGTCTGGGGGTGCCCCTGCGCGCGGGCCACGCGGTGCAGCTGCTGAACAACGGCGCGGTTTTCGATGCGCTCGAAGCTGACATTCGCGGCGCCAAACGCAGCGTGCACGTGGTGCTCTACATCTGGGAGAAGGGCATGGCCTCCGACCGCATCGTCTCGGCCTTGGTCGAGCGCGCGCGCGCCGGCGTGGCCTGCCGCATCGTGGTGGACGATCTGGGCAGCCCGGACTTCGGCAAGGATCTGAGCCCGGCGCTCACCGCAGCAGGCTGCGAGGTGAAGATCTTCCGGCCGATGTTCGAGAACGCCGACGAGATGGCCCGCAACCACCGCAAGATCGTCATCGTCGACGGCAGAATCGGGATCACGGGCGGCTTCGGCATTCGCGACAACTGGCTGGGGGACGGCGTGACCAACGAGGCCTGGCGCGACAGCAACGCGCGCTTCACCGGGCCCACCGTGGCCGAAGCGCAACAGGCGTTCGCCGAGAACTGGCAGGAAGCCGGCGGCGCGCTGCTTCCCGCCGACGCGTTCCCGGTCCTGACACCCCAAGGGCCCGCCGCGGCGGCGTTCGTCGGCAGCACTGCGTCGCCGGTGCTGACCCGCGCCGAGCGCCTCGAGCAGCTGCTCATTCAGGCCGCAAAGAAACGCCTCTGGATCGAAAACGCGTACTTCGTGCCGTCGGTCGCCATCCTCGAGATGCTGAAGCGCAAGGCTTCCGAGGGAGTCGACGTGCGCCTCCTGGTACCCGGCAAGGCGAGTGACTCGAAAACGTCCTTCGGGGCGCAACACGCCGTGTACGGCTCGTTGCTCGAGCGCGGCGTGCAGGTGTGGGAGTACGAGCCCTCGATGATGCACGCGAAGACCACACTGGTGGACGACGATCTGGTCACCGTCGCGTCGATCAACCTCGACCCGTTGTCGCTCGGCAAGCTCGAAGAGTCGGCCCTGGTGGTGCAAGACGTGGCGCTGGCCGGGCGCCTGGTAGAAGCGTTCGATGCAGACTGCAAGCACGCCCGCAAGCTGACGAAGTGAGCGGGGCTCTCGGCGACCTCCACGTGCTCGACTGCCAGGCCAGCGGCGTCACGTGGAGGTCTGGGTGGGCGGTCGCCGGCTGCGCATCGTACTCAGGCTCGAGCTCGGGCGAGGCGGTGCACGAGTCGCTCGGCGAAGTCGATGCTGGCGTCGAGCTGGGCGGCGTCGATGTTGGTCCAGGTGTCGGTGGGGTGGTGGTAGTGGCGCGGGGCGCCGATGCTCGGGTCGATGCACGTCAGCGACACCGCCGCGAAGCCGTGCACGAGAAATGGCAGCGCATCGGTGGCGCCGGTGGGGATCACGTACTTGGTCACTGCGGGGCCTGCCGTCTCGGCGTTGGTGGCCTGGATGGCGGCTTCGAGAGCCGGCGGCACGGCCACGGGAAAGAGCTCGCCTTCTTCGAGGTAGCGCAGATCGCCATTGGTCAGCGTGTCGAGGCCGATCACGATGGTCTCGTTGCGGAGCCATTCGTTGCTGCGTGAGAGCTCCTGCGCCAGGCGCAGTGCACCGCCGGTGCCGGCTTCTTCCGCGCCCGAAAAGACGATGACGAGCTCCACGTCGGGGGGCAAAGTTCCGGCGAGGCGATGCGCCAGCTCGACGCAGCCGGTGCACCCGGAGAGGTTGTCTGCGGCGCCGGGCACGACCTGGTTGCGCGCGACGACGTCGACGTTGACCACGAAAGCCGCGAACGCAGGAAACGACAGCGTCAGCAGGACCCACCACGGCGCGTGCAGAGTACCCGTAGCCGACAGCGCGTCGAGCAGGGCAAGAACCACGATGGTGACCACGGCCAGGCCGAGCTGCTTTTTGAACCAGCCGAGGCCCTTGGGCGGCTGCTTGGTGGCAATCTTGATCAGGCTGGGCGTGAACAGCACGCCGGTGTACGCCGCGTCGGCGTGGGCCACGAGCACGATGCGGCGCCGGCGCTCGGCTTTGGCCGGCAGCGTGGCGATGGCGTTCTGCGAGGTGATCGCCGGAAACAGGCTGCGCAGCAAGAGGCCGCGCCGCGTGGATTCGAGCGTGTACGAAACGGCCACGAAGGCGTGCAAGGCGAACGCCGCCCACGGCGACACGAACGCGAGCGCAGTGCCGAGCGTGGCGAGCCCGAAGTGCACCATCAGGCCGGCGTAGATGCTTTGCGTGAACCGAAAGCTGCGCCACTGGATCGAAAAGCCGAGCGGCACGAGCTCTTCGCAGAGCATCTCCTGGGCCTGCTTCTCGGTGACGCTGCCGGTGAGGCGTCGCGGTCCGAGCTCCTCCAGCGCACGAAGGCGCTCGAGAGGCTTGGGGCGAACTGGCGCGGGGGCTGGCTCGAGGTGAAACAGCGGGTAGGCGACGGACATGGCCGAAGAGACATACCGCCGCGGCGCACCGAGGGCGACTCGGGTTCCCGATTGGCCGGCGTGCGCTTCGCTCGCGAGTGCTCTTTCGTCTGGAGCCGGCTCCGCCGGCGTTCGCATCGCAGCGCTTCGCTCGCGAGTGCTCTTCAGTCGAACAGGCCGCTTGCGACTGCGCTCTCGTACGCGAGGCGCAGCGCTGCGTGACCGGGCTCGGTGCCCTCGCGGAGCTCGTCGCCGCCGAAAACCGCGCGCACCAAAGGCCGCGCGACCGAGCTCGTGCACGCGGCACGGAAGGCAGCGAGCGCCGTTTCGTAGGGGGCCGGTGCGAGGTTGCGCCGTACCACCAGCATGTCGGGCGGGATCGCTCCGAACGTGGCCACGGCGCGAACCCTCATGCCGTCGAGCTCGGACCATGCGCCGTCGTAGGTGCCGGCGAAGTCGCAGTCGCCGCGGCGGAGCGCCACGAGCGCGTCGCGGTGGGTGCCGTAGAACGTCTCGCTGGCGAAGCCGGCGGCGGGATCGATGCCGGTTTTGGCCAGCTCGATGCGCGGCACGACGTAGCCGGCTGCACTCCACGGATCGACCCAGCCCGCCCGCGCGCCGCGCAGGTCGGCGACGGCGCGGATCGGCGAGCATTCGGTAACGACCAGCGTGGACGCGTAGCTGGTGCGACCGTCGCGGACGATGCTGCCGAGGGGAGTGACGGCTTCCGCGAGCCACGCGTACGCCACCGGCGGGAGCCACGCGACGTCGCTGCGGCCTTCGCGGACGCTGGCCGCGAGGTCGTAGTAGGTCGACGAGGCGCTGCGCTGCAGGTCGAGCGCGGCGTGGGCG
Organism: Myxococcales bacterium; assembly: GCA_043753085.1. GTDB lineage: Bacteria > Myxococcota_A > Polyangia > Polyangiales > Polyangiaceae > JAYUXI01. Next base: position 6,511 of record JAYUXI010000590.1, read on the forward strand.
CGCAGCCACGCGGCCAGCTCTTCGAAGCGGGCGGCCCCCTGATCGTTGTGGGAAGCAGCCACGAGCCCGAACACGAGACGGGTGACGTCTGACGATGCCATCGCGCTCACTATGCCGGAACGCGGAGAAAATGCCCACTTACGGTCCCGGAAAGGCTTGCCACCTGGCCGCCAGTTGCCCCGGGGCGAAGTGGCGTTCCACGGCTCAGATGCGCGGGTGTGGGCCGGGGCGCCACGGCAGCCCGGTCTCGCAATCCACGTGGCGCATCTGCACGCCGCTGCGGCTCACCTCGAGAAGGCCGAAGAGGATCGGCAGCTGGAAGCGCCGTGGCCCGATCGATCCCGGGTTGAACACCACCCGGCCACGATCCCGCCCCACGAACGGCACGTGCGAGTGGCCGCACACCACCACCGACGCATCTTCCGTCTGTGCGAGGCGGCCGGCGGCGGCGCGCAGGCGCGGGCCGTTCACGGCGATGTGCAGCAGCAGAATGGTGATCAACGTGCCGGCGCCGTCGCGTACGTCGATCACGCGCACGTCGGGAATGTCCTCGCGGTGCTCGTCGATGTTGCCGCGCACGGCGGAAACCGGGGCGATGGTGGCCAGCTGATCGAGCACGCGTAGGTTGCCGATGTCGCCGGCGTGCAGCACGTGATCGGGCTGGGCTTCGGCCAGCAGCGGCAGGCAGCGAGGGTGCGGCGCGCTGTGGCTGTCGGCCACGATGGCGATGCGCAGGGAGCCCTCGGGCACGGAGAACGCTTCTCGCACGGTGGTGAAGGGCACGAGGGCACCATGGCGCAGGCGCGCGCGCGAGGCCACGCCGAACCGACCGACCGGTGCCCGACAGGTGGCGCTCTAAGGGTACGGCCCGATTGAACGGGTGTAGTTTGCAGCGTACGCTGACACGGTGGCAAAGGCAGACGACGCAGAAATCGTGAACGTGAGCGGCCGCGAGGTCCGGGTATCCCACCCGCAGAAACCTTACTTCACCAAGCAGGCCCAGCTCACCAAGATCGACGTGGTTCGCTACTACCTGGCCGTGGCCGAAGGCGCCGTGCGCGGCATCGTGGATCGCCCGGTGGTGCTGAAGCGCTTCGTCGACGGCGCGGAGTCCACACCGTTCTACCAAAAGCGTGCACCCTCCACGCGTCCGGAGTGGATACGTACCGCCACCCTCGCGTTTCCGTCGGGCCGCAACGCGGAAGAAGTGGTCGTGGACGACGCCGCGGGGCTGGCCTGGATCGTCAACCTCGGCTGCCTCGAGCTGCACCCGCACGCGGTCCGCACAGGCGATCTCGAGCACCCGGACGAGCTCCGGATCGACCTCGATCCCGGCCCTGGCGTGGCCTGGGCCGACGTCCGGCGGGTTGCGCTCGAGGTTCGAGCGTTGCTCGAAGAGCTCGGTCTGCAGGGTTGGCCAAAGACCAGCGGTTCGCGCGGCATGCACGTGAACGTGCGCATCGAGCCGCGGTGGACCTTCCCCGAGGTGCGCCGCGCCGCGCTGGCGTTGGCACGCGAGATCGAGCGACGCGTGCCGTCCCTCGCCACCTCCAAGTGGTGGAAGGAAGAGCGCCACGGGGTGTTTCTCGACTACAACCAGAACGCCAAGGATCGCACCACCTGCTCGGCGTATTCGATCCGCCCGATGCCCGATGCCCGATGCTCGGCGCCGCTCGCGTGGAGCGAAGTAGCCGACTGCGATCCGGCGGACTTCACCGTGCTGACGATGCCAGCACGTTTTGCGGCGCTCGGCGATCCCAACGCCGCGATGGACGCCGCGGTGGGCTCACTCGAAGCGCTGCTCGCACGCGCCGACCGCGACGACGCCGAGGGGCTCGGCGACGCGCCGTGGCCCCCGCACTTCCAGAAGGCCGACGGCGAGGCGGTGCGCGTGGCGCCCTCGCGCGCCAAGAAACCCACCGCGAAGAAGTCGGCCGTGCCTCGCGCCAAAAAGCCGCTGCTCGTCCTCGCGCTGTCGCCCGACAAGGAAGCGGCGATGGCCGGTCTTCAGCGCTGGCAGGCGAAGTACCCGGCGGTGGCCGCCCGGCTGCAGCCGAGCGAGGTGCTGGTGGACTCGATGCGCGGTCGCTCCACCACGTGGACGCGCATCCGCGTGAACTTGGAGAAGGTGCCCGAGGCCGAGCGGCCGCCACAAGAAACGCCCGATCCGGACGACGATCCGACGCGTGCCTGGCGCGAGTCCGCCGAGCCTACGACGTGAACAGGCTCTGCAGCTCGTGCGGCGCCACCACCTCGAGCTGGTCGTAGGTGCAGTCGACCGGCGCCTTTTCGGTACGAAAGCGGCGAAACTGCGCGGTGTGGCGAAAACGTGTACCCTGCATGTGGTCGTAAGCGACCTCGACGACGAGCTCGGCGCGGAGCGGCTCCCACGACAGATCCTTGGTGCCCGTCCAGCGGCTCTTCCCGCCCGGCACTCGCTGCCCTGCGGCCGCGCCGGCGGCTTCGATCCAGCTGCGCCAGGGATGGCCCGCCAGCGCGTCGACGCGATACGGCGCCAGGGTTTCGACGAGCTCCTTGCGTTTTGCCGCGGTGAAGCTGGCGCTGACCCCGACGTGCTGCAGTGCGCCCGCGGCATCGTACAAGCCAAGGAGCAGCGAACCGATGGCGGTGCCCTCGCCGTCCCTGTGCCAGCGAAAGCCGGCGATCACGCAGTCGCAGTCGCGTTCGTGCTTCACCTTGAGCATCGTACGCTTGCCCTCTTCGTACGGGCCGCTCGCGAGCTTGGCCATCACGCCGTCGAGGCCGGCGCCTTCGAAGCGGCTGAACCAGTCGAACGCAACGGTGCGGTCACTCGAGGCGGGGGTGACGTGCAGCGGCGGGGCCGCCTTGCCGATTGCCTGCTCGAGACGCTCTCGGCGCTGCCGGAAGGGCTGTCCGCGCAGGTCCTGGTCGCCCACCGCGAGCAGATCCCAAAAGACGAGTGACGCGGGCGTTTCCGCAGCCAGCTTCTCGATGCGTGAGGCGGCCGGGTGAACGCGCAGCTGCAGGGTCTCGAAGTCGAGCCCGTGCGCTCCGGCGATGACGATCTCGCCGTCGAGCACGCAGCGCTCCGGCAACGACGCCAGGCACGGATCGCGCAGCTCGGGGAAGTACCGCTCGAGCGGCTTCTTGTCGCGACTCTGCAGCATGAGCGCGTCGCCGTCGCGAAAGACCAGGCAGCGGAAGCCATCCCACTTCGGCTCGAAGATCCAGTCGTCGCCATCGGGCAGCTCGGATACGCGCTTGGCCAGCATGGGCGAAATGGGCGGAGCGATCGGAAACACGCCGCGATCGTACACGAAGCGCGCGCGTCGATGTTCTTCCCGCTCGGTGCACGAGCGCTTCGCGTCCTCGATGACGGTCAGCCGGCTGCCCGGGCGCGGTCGGGCGCGCGGCCGACGCGACGACGAATCAGGCCCGCAGCGCGGTCGGGGAGCGCGACGCGCCGCCGAACAGGCGCTGCAGCAGACCCGCTTCGGCGCCGAAGTCGCAGTGGAACGCCACGGCCTCTGGCGTAATGCGGAGCTGCTCGACGAAGGCAGGACGCTTGCCAAAGAACGCACGTGCCTCGTGCAGGGCTTCGCGCGCGGTGACTTGCAAGAGACCCATGGCGCGACGCAAGCTCGCTTGCTCGCCGTGACGCTCGGCAAACAGCACCGTGAGCCCGGCGAGCGCGTGAGTGGGCAACGCTGTCCCTTCGTAGATGCGCCCGCCGCCGCAGCCTTTCACGGCCATGTGACTGGCCGCCAGCAGCAGCGACCCCAGGCCACACGCAACGGCTGCGACCTCGGCGCGCACCGCACGCTCGAACGGATCGGAGTCCGCGGCGAGGCCTGCCTGGGCCAGCAAAAGATCGCCCGCGAGACGCGACAGCTGGCTCATCAAGCGGACCGGATTGCGGACGTCTTGCGCGTGCACGGTGAGGTGCCAGGTGTCGCTCGCATCGGCGGCGAGCGGCTCGCGCGCGAGCAACCACGGTGCGCCGGAGCCCGCCTTTGGCGCGCAGGCCCCGGTGCTGCAGCCACCGCCCGCGTCCTCGTCGTCCGGCGCGAGAAACTGCAGGGCGAAGCGGGTGGAGCCGGACACGGGCGTGTAGGTGAGGACGCGCTCGAAAAGCGTGCGCACGCCCTCCGGGGATGCGTCGACCGCATCCGGGAAGTGCTCGTCGTCGGGCAAAACGAGGGCGGCGCCGGCAAGGTACTCACCCAGGCCCACGGTGATTTCTGCGTACACGCCGACGGCGTCGGCCAGACCGGGAAGATGCGCGGCGTCCATGCGGCGGATCCTAGCTTAACTCGCGCATGACGGTCGAACTCTACCTCCGCGGGCGGCGCTGACGACCGTACGCATCACCAACCTGCAGCAGCTTGCCCATCTCGAACGAGCCACCGGGCGGCCCGTCGGAACCGTTCGGCAAAAAGCTGATTGGCGAGCGCTTGGAGACCGATGCCGTCTTCGTCGTCGATGGCGACGAACAGGCCCACGGCGCCGATCTCGGTCACCAAGGCGTCGTAGGTCCGAGCGCACGCCGCGGCTCATTCGCGCCGGGCATCCATCACGTCTGTGCGTTGAGGAGCGCCGATACTGGCTCGGGACCGGCGGCAAGGTTGCGCCGTACGAGATAGGCCAGCGCGGCAATCGAGCCGAGCAGGGGCAGCAGGATCAAGAACGGGGTGGCCGAGATGCCGTGTGCGTGCGCGTCGCGGTGCATCCACGCGCCTGCGAAACACGTCGCGAGGCAAAGATCGAGCGCCACCTGCAAAGCCATCGGCTCGCGAAAGACGGCCACGCCCTGCAGGCCGGCCGTGGCGAATAGCTGGACGCTGACAAGCGTGAACACTGCGAGCAGCAGCACCGGCAAAAGCTTTTTCATGCTCACGTTCTGGCGCTTTCGGGTCATGGGTACCATGACGTCGCAGGTCATGTCGTCGCTACGCCGGGTCGGCTAGCGTGTAGGCATGTCGTTCGGAGCTATGCTTCGCCACTACCGTGCGCAACGCGGACTGAGCCAGGAGCGCCTGGCACTCGACGCCGAGGTCTCGACCCGCCATCTCAGTTGCCTCGAGACCAACAAGTCCGCGCCGAGCCGCACGATGGTCCTCGTGCTGGGCTCCGCGCTCGACATCACGCTGCGCGACCGCAACGCTCTGCTGCAAGCCGCGGGATTCGTGGCGGCCTACACCGACGAGCCGCTGGACGCGCCCGATGCAGCTTCGCTGCGCCTCGCCGTGGAACTCGTGCTGCGCGGCATGAATCCAAACGGCGCCGTGGCAGTCGACCACGCGTGGAACATCCTGCAAATGAATGCCGGCGCGATGAATCTGATCGGGACCTTCGCCGACGTGGCGGCGGCCCCGCCCGAGGTCCTGACCAATCTCGTGGTCGCCACGCTGCATCCGGCCGGGTTGCGGCCGGCCATCGTCAACTTCGCGGAAGTGGCGGCGTTTACCATCGAGCGCTCGCGCCGCGAGGCTCGGCGACGGCCCAATGATCCGCGTGGGCTCGAAATGCTCGCGCGCCTCGAATCCATCCCGGATCTACCGCGCGGCCGCATGACGACGCCCGCCACGCCCGGCCCCTTCCTGACTGTCCACCTTCGCCGCCACGGCATCGAGGCATCCCTTTTTTCGACCATCGCCACCATCGGCACGCCGATCGATGCCACGGCGGAAGAAGTCGCCATCGAGACGTTCTTCCCCGCCAACGACACCACGTCGGAGTTGATGCGCTCCTTCGTCACGTCCTGACCGAGCGACGGCGTCCCAGGACACGAAAAAGTGTCTCCGGCCACCAGAAGTGCGCATGGCTCTTTCACGGCTTCGCGACCGCAGCCCGGGGCGGGGGATGAACGGGCCGAACGAATGCCATGGCACCTACTTCCCCATCTCCTCCCACGACGACGCCGAAGAGAGCCTCCGGGTGACTGGCACCGAACTTGCTTTTGGTTTGCATGCGACTGAATCTCAAGCGGCTCGGGCTTTTGGCTGGCAAGGCCGCACGTCTTTTTGCGGCGCGCGCTGCGCTCACCCCGCAGCGCGTCGACCTGATGTTGCAGCTTCGGGGCTGGCGGTTGCGGCAGGCCGATCTCGCCGACCGGCTTTGCGTGACACGAAGCGTCGTCAGCAGGATGCTCGACGCGCTCGTGGAGCTCGGGCTGGTGGTGCGTACGATCGGCGAAAGCGACCGCCGTGAACGGTATCCCGAGCTCACCGAGGCCGGTTGCGCGCGGCTTGCGCTCTGTTTTCCCGAACCAACGTGGGAGGGTGCGCAAGATCGAGGCGAGATCCGCTGGTTGCATCGCTGGCGCGAGCCCATCGCCGACCTGGGCATCGTGGTCGACAGCATTCTCACTTCACGGCAGCCCAACATCTTTGCCAGCTTCGCAGCGAAACACGAGCTGCTTCCCGACCATGTCTGGCAGCCCTGGAGGCACCTGCCGCCATGCCTCGACGGAACGTTTTAGCGACGCGCCCGCGCGAGCCATTCCTACTTCGCTCGACTTGCGAAGCGCCGCTTTAAAACAGATTGCCCTGGTCCCCAGCTCGAGGCGGCCGCCGGAACGTCCGTGCCTCATGTGGTCCGGCCGGTGGCGTGTTGACGCGATCATCCCCCACGGGCGAGCACGGCAGGCCGAGGCGCCGACACGCGGCCACGAAGGTCGACTCGAGCACGCGGGCGTAGGCGCCGTCGTTCCGGCCGAGCACGCGGGACGCCCGCAACGGCAAGGTCGCCTGCAGACGCTCCGCGAACACGACGTCCACCGGCCGGGGCAGGCGCAGCATGCTCGCGACCGCGCGCCGAGCACCAGCCGCGTGCGCCGCCGCCAGCAGATCACCGAGCCCGTCTTCGCTCAGGCCCGGGATCAACGGCGCAACGCTGAGGCCCACGTCGAGTCCTGCTTCCGCCAGCCGCTGGATGATCCGGATGCGCCGCTGTGGCGTGGCCACCAAAGGCTCGACGGCACGCGCATGCTCGGGAAGCCACAGCGGAATCGACACGCTCACCGTAACGCGCGCTACTTCGTGCAAGCGCATCAGCACGTCGATGTCGCGCTCGATCAACGCGCCCTTGGTGATGATTGCGATCGGGTTTTTGTATTCTGCACATACCTCGAGGCATTGCCGGGTGAGGCGGTACGAAGCTTCGAGGGGCTGGTAACAGTCGGTGGCGCCGCTCAACACCACCACGTCGCCGCGCCACGACCGTGCCTCGAATGCCGCGCGCAGCAGCTCCGGCGCCCGCGGCTTCACCACGATCTTGCTGTCGAAGTCGGTGCCAGCGCCAAAGCCGAGCAACTCGTGCCGACGCCGCGCTTCGCAATACGCGCACGCGTGCTGGCAGCCGCGGTACGGGTTCAGGCCAAACGTGAAGCCCACGAGCGTTTCGTCGTTGCGCGACAGGATGGACCGCGTCCTGTCCTCGAACACCTCGAGCCGGGTTTCCGGAATCTCATCCAGGTAGTCGACCTCGTGTGTACGCCACGGATTCGGCGGGTTCGACACGCGGCGCAGCACCGAGCGGAGATAAGGCCGGGGCGACGGTGCGGCAACCGCGGCGGCACGCGGCCCATGCGCACGAGCCAGCGAGAACGCCAGCTATCCACCGAAAGCAAGCGAGACGCCCACCCAGCCGGTCGACGCCCGGCCACTTGGCCGCTGGCGCCAAGCCGGCTGCCGCGCATCCAATCGGGTTGGCGACGTGGAAGGCGGAGTGGTTGAGTGCGGCGGCCATGTTCAGCGCGCGCTCCGCAGCGTCCATGAGTCGTGTTGGCACGGGCGCCGCGAGACCTCCGCCGGCGCCGACCAGTGAGAGCGCCACCAGCATGAACTACGCGGGGCCGGTCGACACCGCGAACACGGAGGGCACGACCATGCTCCGCACCAGGCACTTGGCCACGATAGGCATCACCGCGGTAGCCAAAGGTGAAGCCAGCCGCATGGTGGCCGTGTCGTGCGGCGGCACGCTGTGGGGCGCACTGGTCTGGCGCATGCCCCAGCTGCGGGCGCGGCTCCCGACGGTGAACGAGAGACCATACATGGGCTATAGGTACGTCCGATGTCATCTCTCCTGATTGCGACGCCGGTGTTCTTCTACGTGTTCGGCGGGCTCACCATGGTCGGCGGGGCCATGGGCTTCGTGAAGGCGAAAAGCAAACCGTCACTGATTGCGGGCTCGATCGCCGGCGGCTTGCTGTTGCTCGCTGCGTGGCTCATGCAAACGCAAGGCCGCTCTGGCGTGCTGCTCGGATTGATCGTGTCCGTCTTGTTGCTCGCGCGCTTTGGCCGGTCTTACGCGCAGACTCGCAAGCCGATGCCTGCCGGACTGATGGCGCTGTTCGGCACCATCGGCATCGTGCTCACGGTGCTGATTCTGGTGTGAGTGCGAGGCCGGCGCAGGACCTGAGCAGGGCCTGAGCCCTCAGAACCGACGCGACAACGACAGCCCGGCCGTTCGGCCGTCGAACCAGGGCGCGAACGCGGTGGTGGTGCTGGTGGTCTTCGGTGACAGCGCGTACCAGACGATGCCGCCCACGGCGACGCCAGCTCCGATTCCGCCTACCACGAAGCCGGCGTTCATGAGCCCCACGGCGCTCTTGGCGTCAGCGAACACGGGATCCTTGGCGGGCGCTGCGCAGTCTAGGCCTGGTCGCCGCGAGCCTCGGCGGAGGTGAGTCTTCCACCATCACTGCGGGCATGGGCGACACGCATACGGCCGACGGGTGCCACGTCGACGAGGCGAGGTATCTGTCCCTGCAGTCTGCACGGGCGGCATGTACGAGGGCTTGCCCTTCAGCACGCCGGTACGTGTTTCGAGGGACGAGTCGGCCGACTTGGCGATGCCGAAGTCGACGACTTTGACCTGCCCGTCGAACGTGACGACCACGTTCTGCGGGGTCATGTCGCGGTGCACCACGCCGATCGACGTACCGTCGAAGTCACTCAGACCGTGCGCGTATTCGAGACCGTGCAGCGCCTCGGCGAGGGCGCGAAGATGCGCCAGCTGATCGTCCTGGCTGGGACCGGAGATGGGCGCCGCCATCCCAAGGCGAAGCGGCGCCGACGCCGCCTCCACGCAGATGGACGTGGCGCCTGCTGCAGACACGCAGACAAGCCCTGTTGCGCCCCGAGGGAGACCCTCGGATTCGCGCTAGCGGCGCCTCGACACGAGGTGGATGAGCGCCACGAACAGGGCGGCGCCGACGATGGACCAGATCACCGGAAAGGCGTGCCCCGCAACACGCAGCACGAACGGCTCCGGAATGCCTAGCTTGCTTGCGATCCAGGGGCCGAGCAGGCCGCCGATGAAGCCAATCGCGATCGACGCGAACAAGCCACCCCTTACGTCTCCTGCGATGGCGCGACCGATCGCGCCGATCACGGCCGCGACGATCAAGATGAAGAGGAGTCCAACGAGCGAAATGGTCATGTGCCGATGACGTGCGCACTCGGACGACCGAGCACCACCCCCAAAACCCAAAAGAATGGCGGACGAAGGCCCGCTCCAGGGTGTTGCGGGCGAGGAGCACGGCTTGAAGATGCCGGGCGCCTCACCGCGCGTTACGCTGGCGCCGCAAACAGCTCGAGCGCTTTCTCGGGAGGGCGCGCGATCACCGCGCGCTCGCCAAGCACCACGATGGGGCGTTCGAGCAGGTTCGGGTGCTGCGCCAAGGCGTCGAGCAGCCGTTCCCTGTTCGCGTGGGAGAGGCCGAGCGTGGCGTACAGCGGCTCGCCGCTGCGCACCAGCACCCGCGGATCGTCCGTACCGAGCCTGCGCACCAGTTGCGCCAGCTGGAGCCGGGTCGGCGGATGCTCCAGGTAATGAATGTACTCCGCAACGA
>JAYUXI010000591.1:0-7019 GCA_043753085.1 Myxococcales bacterium
CATCACCGGGTTCAGGGTAGGACCGGGCGGCGCCCAGGCGCGCTTCGGCATCCGCCCGGACCTGACGACCCTCGGCAAGATCATCGGCGGCGGCATGCCTCTCGCGGCCTACGGCGGCAAGCGTGCCGTGATGGAAAAAGTGTCCCCGCTCGGCCCCGTGTACCAAGCCGGCACGCTCAGCGGCAATCCGGTGTCGGTCAGTGCCGCGCTGGCCCTGCTCGAGCAGCTGCAGCCCAGCACGTACGAGCGCCTCGAGCACCTCGGCGCGCGGCTGCAAGCAGGTCTCGAGTCAGCCCTGCGCGACGCCAAGGTCACTGGCCACGTGGCGCGGGTCGGTTCGATGATCACGCTCTTTTTCTGCGCTGGACCAGTCCGCAACTGGGTCGACGCCAAGCAGTCCGACACCGTGCAGTTTGCACGATTTCACGGGGGCTTGCTTTCTCGTGGCGTGTACTGGCCGCCGTCGCAGTTCGAAGCGGCGTTCATCTCGGCCGTGCACACCGACGAGGACATCGACCAAACCACCGCCGCCGCCCGCCTCGCCCTGGCCTGATCCCCTACGGCCCGTGGTAGAGATCTCCGGCCGGGGCCGGCGGGGACGAAGCGCAGTGTGCTCGTCCGAGGACTGCTCGCCCGTTGCGCGTACGGCAGCGGCAGTCAGTGCAGGTTGCCGCCGGTCGCACCCGTACTTCTCGCGCGGAGCACGGCCTGGGCCGCAGCAAGCCGCGCGATCGGCACGCGGAACGGCGAACAGCTCACGTAGGCGAGGCCGGCGCGGTGGAAGAAGTCGATGCTGGCCGGATCGCCACCGTGCTCGCCGCAGACGCCGAGCTTGATGTCGGGCCGGCTCTTCTTGCCCAGCTCCACGGCGAGCGTGATCAGCTGGCCGACCCCGCGCTGATCCAGCGACACGAACGGATCCTTCGGCAGCAGTTGCGCTTCGAGGTACGCGGGCAAGAACTTGCCGGCGTCGTCGCGCGAGAGGCCAAGCGTGGCCTGCGTGAGATCGTTGGTGCCAAACGAGAAAAATTCCGAAACCTCGGCGAGCTCGTCGGCGCAAAGAGCGGCGCGCGGCAGCTCGATCATGGTGCCGAACAGCGCCGCCGGTGCGTCGATCTCGGCGCGCAGCGCGTCGACCATGGCGCGCATCTTCTCGAGCTCGGCGCGGGTGATGGCCAGCGGAATCATGATTTCGGGCTGGACCTCGATGCCGCGCGCCGCCACGTCGTGGGCGGCCTCGAGGATGGCGCGGATCTGCATCTCGTAGATTTCTGGATAGGTGATGCCGAGGCGCACGCCGCGGTGTCCGAGCATCGGATTGAACTCGTGCAGCTCGGACACGCGCAACTGCAGGCGCTGCACCGACACGTTCATGATGCCGGCAAGCTCTTGGATCTGCTCGGGCGTGTTCGGCAAGAACTCGTGCAGGGGCGGATCGAGAAGGCGGATGGTGACGGGCAGCCCGGCCATGGCTTCGAAGATCGCGTCGAAGTCCTTGCGCTGCTCCGGCAGCAGCTTGGCGATGGCCTTCACGCGACCTTCGAGATCGCCTGCGAGGATCATCTCTCGCACGGCGCGGATGCGCGACTCGTCGAAGAACATGTGCTCGGTGCGACACAGGCCGATGCCCTCGGCGCCGAAGGCGCGCGCAGTGGTGGCGTCGATGGGGGTGTCGGCGTTGGCGCGTACCTTCATGGTGCGGATGCGGTCGGCCCACTCGAGCAGCTTGCCGAGCTCGCCCTCGGTCTCGGCAGGAACGGTGGGGATCGCGCCCTCGTACACCGAGCCCGTCGCGCCGTCCAAGGTGATCAAATCGCCCTTCTTGAAGGTGCGGCTTTCGATCTTGAGCCGGCCTTCGCTCTGGCTGGTGATCGAGACCGTCATGGTCTCGGTACGGTAATCGATGCTGATCGAGCTGGTGCCTGCAACGCACGGCTTGCCCATGCCGCGCGCGACGACGGCGGCGTGGCTGGTCATTCCACCGCGCGCAGTGAGGATGCCGCGCGCTGCCTTCATGCCGAGGATGTCCTCGGGGGAGGTTTCGGTACGGACCAAGATCACGGCGCGGCCCTGGCCGTTCCAGAGGTGCGCTTCGTCGGCGTCGAATACGATGTGACCCTGCGCGGCGCCCGGTGACGCAGGCAGGCCCTTGGCCAGCAAGTTCTTCGGCGCCTTGGGGTCGAGTGTAGGGTGCAACAGTTGATCGAGCGCCTCGGCTTCGACACGCAGCACGGCGGTGTCTTCGTCGATGGTGCCGGCGGCCACCAGCTCCGTGGCGATGCGGACGGCGGCCTTGGCGGTGCGCTTGCCGCTGCGACACTGCAGCATGTAGAGCGTGCCGCGCTCGATGGTAAACTCGAGATCTTGCATGTCGCGAAAGTGCGCCTCGAGGCGATCGGCGACGGCGACGAGCTCGGCAAACGCGGCGGGCATGGTCTTTTCGAGCGAGTCGCCGCCGGCGAGCAACGGCATCGGGGTGCGAATGCCGGCGACCACGTCTTCGCCTTGGGCGTTCGGCAGGTACTCACCGAACAGCTTCTTCTCGCCGGTGGACGGGTTGCGCGTGAACGCCACACCGGTCGCGGACGTGTCGCCCCAGTTGCCGAAGACCATCGACTGGATGTTGCAGGCGGTGCCCCACGCATCCGGGATGTCGTGCATGCGGCGGTAAATGATCGCGCGCTGATTTTGCCACGAACGAAACACCGCGCCGATGGCCAGCGTGAGCTGCTCCTTGGGATCGTCGGGGAAGGGGCGGCCGCTCTCCTTCTGCACGATGCCGCGGTAGGTTTGCACCAGCGCCTCGAGCTCGGGTACGCCGAGCTCGGAGTCGGGCACGTTTCGTTTGAGCTCCTCCGAATTCCAGCGGTCGAGTGGCAGGTTGCGCGCCTTTGCCACGGTGGTGCGGGCGGCGTCGAGCGCGTGGTCGAAGTCTTCGCGGTCGAGACCCATGGCGACGTCGGCGAACATGGTGATGAAGCGGCGGTAGGCGTCGAGCGCGAAGCGGCGGTCGTTCGACTGCGTGGCCAGACCCTCGACCGCGGCGGGCGTGAGGCCGAGGTTGAGGATGGTGTCCATCATGCCGGGCATGGACGCGCGCGCGCCGGACCGCACGCTCACCAGCAGCGGCGCTTGCGCGTCCCCGAAGCGCTTGCCGGTGGCCTTTTCGAGCTTGGCCAGAGCCGTTTCGATCTCGGCCTCGATGGCCTCGGGCAGCGCGCCTTGCTTCTGGAACTCGGCGCAGGCTTCCGTGGTGATGGTGAAACCTTCGGGCACGCGCAACCCCAGGCCGGTCATCTCGGCCAGGCCGGCGCCCTTGCCGCCAAGCAAGTCGCGGCGCTTCGGATCGCCCTCGGTCTGGTCTTTGCCGAAAAAGTAGACGTACTGGGTCATGACGGTCCTATCCCAACTTCGTGAAGTCGCCGAGGCGGAGCATGCAAGATGCACCGAACGAGAGAAGCTCGAGTCGCTGTTTGGTGTGCGGGTCGGCGGGATCGTTGACGAGCATGCCTTCGAAAATGGCGTCGAGCTCGGTGGCGGCGTGCTCTGCGCTCTCGAGGCCGCGGCGCACGGCGTCGGCGTCGGCCAGACCCTTGGTGCCGGCGTCGAGCTTGTGAACGAGCGCCACGATGCGCGCGTCTTCTTCGCGGACGAAGGTGCCGGCCTCGTGGAGTACGGGCGCGGCGTCCTTCGAAATGCCGGCGAGACGCTTGGCGACGAGCTTGGCCTTGGCAAGCCACGCTTCACCACGGGCGCCGTGGATGGCCTGCGCCTTGGCGGCGGCGAGGGCAGGGTGGGCGACGTGCTCGGCCGCGCTGCCGGCGAGCGCCACGTCGGCCGCCTGGCTGCTGGTGCGCTGTGCGAGCAGGTTGCGCAGGCGGTCGTACGAGAACGCCTGCAGCTTCTGGATGGTGGCAGCGCGATCGAGGTCGAGCTTCACGCCGGTGAAGCCGTCGTACGCCTGGCCGAACAGCTCTCCCAGGTCGAGCTGGTGCACGCCTTCGACGTTTCCGTCGAGGAAGAACCGGAGCAGCGCGATGTCGTTGCGGCGGAGCGCGTACGGGTCGGCGGTGCCGGTCGGCTCGAGGCCGGCGGCGAAACAGCCGGCGAGCGTGTCGAGGCGGTCGGCCATGGCCACGCAGGTGGCGACGACGCCAACCGGAAGCTCGCCTTCGGCGCCGATCGGCTTGTAGTGCTCGGAGATGGATCCCGCCACGTCGGCATCGAGGCCGCGCGCTGCAGCATACACGCGTCCCATTTCGCCCTGCAGCTCGGGGAATTCGCCGACCATGAGCGACACGAGGTCGAACTTGCAGAGGTGCGCGCCGAGGTGGACCTTGGCAGCCGTTTCCACCGAGGCATCGAGTTGCTGCGCGAGCAGCACCGCGAGTCGCTCGATGCGCGCTACTTTCTCGCGCACGGTGCCGAGGCGCACGTGGAACACGATGCCGGCGAGCTTTTCGACGCGCGACTCGAGGTCGACTTTCTTGTCTTCGGCGAAGAAGAACGCCGCGTCCGACAGGCGGGCACGCATGACGCGGTCCTGGCCTTTGGCGATGCGCTTCGGGTCGAGCGCGGTGTTCACCACGGAAAGGTACTGCGGCAGCAGCGAGCCGTCTTCGCGTTCGAGACAGAAGTAGCGCTGGTGGCCGCGCGCCACGGCGCGGATCACGTCGGCCGGGAGCTCGAGGAAACGCTCTTCGAACTCACCCTGGATCACGAACGGCTCTTCGACCAGCGAGCGGTTCTCGGTGACGAGCAGCGGCGCTGCATCTGCCTTGCCGCCGAGCGCTTTCGCGGCGGCAGCGACGCGCTCGCTCATGGTGCGCTCGCGCACCGCGCGGTCGACCAGGACGTGGGCGCGGGCCAGTGCTGTTTCGTAGTCGCTGGCCTTGGCGAGCTCGAACTCGGCCGGCGCGAGAAAGCGGTGACCGCGGGTGGTGCGGCCGCTGCGCCGCTGCGCGAACTCCATGTCCAGCACGTCGGCGTCGAGCAGGGCGACCAGCCACTGCACCGGGCGACCAAACGCGACCGGGATCTCGCCCCAGCGCATCGACTTGCGGAACGGGATCTCCGCGGCGATCGACGCGAGTGCGGCGCCGAGCAGATCGCGAGCCGGCTGGCCCGCTGCTTGGCGCCGACCGACCACGAAGCGGCCCGCCTTCTGCTTCGGGCCGGCGGCCACGTCGGCCACCTTCAGGGCGGAGGGATCGATGCCGAGCTTCTTGGCAAATGCCTCGGCGGCCTTGCTGGGCACGCCGTCCTTGAAGGCCACGGCCTCGGGTGGGCCGACAAGCTCTTCGTCGAGGTCGGGCTGGGCTTCTTCGACGCCCTCGACCAGGAGGCCGAGGCGGCGCGGGGTGCCGAGTGCACGAATGATGCCGTGCCCCAGCCGCAGCTCGGCGAGTTTTTTCTGCGCCAGTCCAGGCAGCGCTTCGAGCGCTCCGTCCACGAACGAGGCGGGCAGTTCCTCGACGCCGATCTCGAAAAGAAGAGTGTGCGCCATGCGCGGGCACCTTATGCACTGCGTCGTCCGTTTACCAGGCCCTGCATGCTAGACGTTCGTGCATGAGCGAGTTCGATTCGGAAGGGCGCGCGGTGGCCCCGGAACAGGTCGCCGACGACGCTCGTTTCGACCGTACCCTCCGCCCGAAGTCGTTCGACGACTACGTTGGCCAGACCCAGCACAAGGAAAACCTCCGCGTGTTCGTCGAAGCGGCCCGTCGCCGCGAAGAGCCGCTCGACCACGTGCTGCTTTCGGGACCACCCGGTCTCGGCAAGACCACGCTCGCGCAGATTCTCGCGCACGAGATGGGCGTCACGTTGCACATGACCAACGGGCCGGTGGTCGAGCACAAGGGCGCCCTGGCGGGGCTGCTCACCAAGCTCGGCCCGTGCGACATCCTCTTCATCGACGAGATCCACCGTCTCAACGCCGTCGTCGAAGAGTCCCTGTATCCGGCCATGGAAGACTTCCGCATCGACGTGGTCACGGGCGAGGGCGCGTTCGCGTCGTCGATTCAGTTGAACGTGCACCCATTCACGCTGGTCGGCGCCACCACGCGCACCGGCTTGCTCACGGCGCCGCTGTTTTCACGGTTCGGCCACGTGATGCGCCTCGACTTCTATCCGGTCGAAGACTTGACGCGTATCGTCGCCCGCAGTGCGGCGCTGCTCGGCGTGGAAACCGCGGCCGACGCCGCGCTCGAGATCGCCCGCCGATCGCGGGGCACGCCGCGCATCTCCAACCGCTTGCTGCGCCGCGTGCGCGACTTTGCCGAGGTGCTCGGCAACGGCACCATCGACGTGGCCATGGTCGAAAAATCCTGCCAGCGTCTCGGCGTCGACTCGGTCGGGTTCGACGAGATGGATCGCCGTCTCCTGCAGGTCATCGCGGTCGACTACGACGGTGGCCCGGTGGGCATCGAAACGCTGGCCGCGGCCCTGGGTGAGCCGCGCGACACCATCGAAGACGTGGTCGAGCCCTACCTTCTGCAGCAAGGGTACTTGGGCCGCACGCCGCGCGGTCGCATCGCCACCAAGAAGGCCCACGCCCACCTCGGGCTGCAGCTCAGCACCGCGCGCGCCCGACTCGTGGCCGAAGCCGAGGCGCAAGCGGCGCTATTTGTCCTCGACGAGTGAAACGTCTTCGTCGCGGGTCATGCGGCCGTCTTGATCCCGGTCCAGGGCGCGCAGCAGCATCCCCGCCGTGGCCGCGGCGGAGTCATCGTGGCTGGCCAGTCCGCGCTCGAGATCGGTCGTGTCGACGATGCCGTTGTTGTCGGCGTCGAGCCGGTCGAAGCCGCCGAGCTGTTGCCAGAGCGAGCGGGCGAAACTCTGCAGCAAGACCAGCTTCACGTCGCGTCCGGAACCAGCTTCCGGGATCGATTCCGGGTGCGCGCGCGCGTAGTCGACCAGCGGCCGTACGCCGTCCATGCCGGTGAAGAAGTTCCGCACCAGCGCGACTCGATAGAGCCCGGACGGATCGAACGGTCGACCGCGGACGCGCAGTACGTGGC
>JAYUXI010000592.1:0-2851 GCA_043753085.1 Myxococcales bacterium
TTCTCCGCATGAGTGTGCCCAAGCTGCGTTCCGACGGCAGCCGCAGCCGCACGCTCTCGGTCATCGCCAAGGCCACCTGGAAGTACCCGTGGTTCTTCGTACTCGTCACCGTCGTGATCACCGCGCGCGCGCTGTGGCACCTGCCCGCGTACTTCGCCGACCCGTGGGAATACGACTTCGGTCGGATGGGCTCCAAGTCGAGCGATCGGAGCGGCGCCGGCGCGTGGTCGGACAAAGCCAATCAGGTGTTCGGCAAGACCAACATCGCCGGCGCACGCATGATCGCCGACAACCCCGCGCAGGTGCCGCTCATCAAGGCGGCGATGCTCGAGCGCGACGCGAGGGATCCGCAGGGCAAGATGCTCGACGAAGTCGTCACCGTGAACGATTTGCTGCCGCAAGAAGATCAGAACCAGAAGCTCGAGGTCCTCGCACAGATCCGCGAGCGCATCACGCCACGCGTGCTTCAGGAGCTGGACGACGGCGAGCGCGCGACCGCGGAACGCGCCATTCCACCAGAGGACCTGAAGGTCGTCACCGCCGCCGATTTACCGCCGCTGCTCAGCCGTCGCTTCTCCGATTCGTCCGGCGCCATCGGCACGGTGTTCTACGTGCAGCCTCGCCGCGTCAACTTCGCCGACGCGCACAACCACCTGCGACTCTCCGCCACCATCGACAACGTGAAGCTGCCCGACGGCACGCTGGTGCTGACCGCCAGCCGTTCGACCATCTTCGCCGAGATCTTGAAGAGCATGCGCAAGGACGGCCCGATGCTGTCGGCGGTCGCGTTCGGCGCGGTGGCCCTGGTCGTCTTGATCGCGGCGCGCAACCTGCGCACCGCTGCGGCCGTGTTGCTGTCGCTGCTGATCGGCGTGGTGTGGCTGGCCGGAGCCACCGCGTACTTCGGCGAGCGCATCAACTACGTGAACTTCATCGCCTACCCGATCACGTTCGGCATCGGCAGCGAGTACCCGTTCAACATCGCGGATCGCACGCGGCTGCTCGGCGGCAACGTGCGCGAGGCAGTGGTGCGCTCGGCGGGCGCGGTGATGCTGTGCAGCTTCACGACCACCGTCGGGTACGCGTCGCTTCTTTACAGCGATTTTCAGTCGCTCGTTTCATTCGGCAAGCTCGCCGTCGTCGGTGAAATCGCCTGCTTGTACACTGCAATATTTTTTCTGCCGTCGCTGCTGACGCTGATCGAGCGCGCCAAACGCATGCGTTAGGCCAAGGCCGTTTGGCAGCGACAGCGCTCAGCCGAGGGCAAGGGCGAACGCGGCGAACGTCTCGGGTGACAGCTCTTCGCCGCGTTGATCGAGCGAGATGCCGGTGGCCGCGGCGGCGGCGGCGAGAACGGCGCCGTCTGCGAGCTTGCTCCACGCGTTGCGCAGCGTTTTGCGGCGCTGCGAGAAGGCGCCTTTGACGACGCGCTGAAAAGCCGGCGTTTCTTCGGTGAGGGGCGGCTCACGCGGCGTGAACGAGACCACGGCGCTGTCGACGTCGGGCGCAGGAAAGAACGCGCTGCGGGGGACGTGCACGACCAAGCGCACGGCGAACTGCGCCGCAACGAACACCGTGAGGGCGCCGTAGGTCTTGGTGCGCGGCGCGGCAGCCAGGCGCTCGGCTACTTCTTTCTGCACCAAGAACACCACGCGCGTGACCAGTGATCGGCTTTGCGTGGCGCGCTCGAGCAACGGCCCGGTGAGCTGATACGGCAAGTTGCCGGCCAGCACGCAGCGCGCGCGGCCGCGTTCGCGCACGATGGCTTGGAGATCGACTTGCTTGGCGTCGGCCTCGAGCACGAAGAGCCTACCGGCGGCGATGGCATCGGCGAACTCGGTTTCGAGCACCGGGATCAAATCCCGATCGCGCTCCACCGCCACCACCAGGGCCCCCCGCGCGAGCAATGCCGCGGTGAGCACACCGGTGCCCGCACCGAGCTCCACGACGAGCGCGTCTGGTTCGCCGGCGACGCACGCGTCGGCGATGGCGTCGACGTAGCGGGCGACGATCAAGAAGTTCTGCCCGAAGCTCTTCTTCGGCCGCAGCTGCCGCGACGAAAGCACGTGGCGTGGATCACTCATGGGCTCTCTTCTTCCCGCGGCCGGGCGCCGTGACTCAGCAACTTGGCGCGAATGCCGAGTGCCCGAAGCTCCTTCTGACAGCGCCGCATGGTTTCGTCGGCGCGCCAGCCGACGGCGCGACGCACGGCGGTCTCGAACGGCGAGTGGCCCGCGAGCTCGCCCTGGACGTCGTACAGGTGCACCACCACGCGGGTGCGACCGCGACGCAGACCGGTGAGCACTTTCTTCAGCCCCGACGACGGCGGCATGAACAGGTGCACCTCGCCGCGGGGCAACCGCACGATGCGTTCGAGCGCTTCGTGCATGCGCGGCTCGCTCGACGCGCGCTCGCCCTCCGCGCGCGGCGGAAACTCGATGCCGAAGTCGGCCAGATGCTTGCGCAGCCGAGCTTCGGTAACGGTGCGGCCGGCGGGCAGCGGCAGGTCGAAGGGCGCGCGCTGCTTCACGCCGTCGACGCGGGCCACGAGCTCGGCCAACGCCGGACGCCTGGCCGCAGCGTGGCCGTCGAGCGGGCGCAGGTGCTCGGCCGTGCGCGCGGCGATTTCGTCTTCTTCGATCGGCGAGCGCTGCACGCCAGCAAACGAGCTCGCGTCGACCAGCGCGCGCTCGACGCGCTGCTTTTGCCGCTCGCCGTGGCTGGGCGCTACGAACGTGGTGCCGCCCCCGGTAACCACCACGAAGCCGAGTGCTTCGCCGCGATCGAGAGCGGCAAACGCAAGGCCCTGCGCCTCGTCGAAGGCGTAGTCGAGCGGCGCCTGACCGAACGC
>JAYUXI010000593.1:0-16299 GCA_043753085.1 Myxococcales bacterium
GCCGGAGCGGACGCGGGCGGACGCGTGGCAGCGTCTTCCGACCGCGCTGGCCCGTCTCCACGCCCAGGCAACTTTACCGTCACCCTTCGACAAATAGCGTGCAGCGCCGAGGGGCGCAACCGGGCTGCGCGAAGCGCCCTTCGAATCCTTCACCGCGTCGCCACCCGCACCGTTTCGGCCGGGTGCGGGGAGCGGTCACAGTTCTGCGCGCACGAGGACGAACTTGTTGCACAGGCGCTTGTCGGTGAGCTCGCTGTAGCTCTTGCCTTGCACCTCGGATTTGAGGCCGCCGACCCGTGAGTGCTCGGTCACGAAGTACATGACTCTTGCACCTTTCTCCTTTTCCTTCTTGAGCCAGTCGGTGAAGGCGGAGCCGCTCGAGACGAAGGCGGGCACGTGATTGCCCGTGTAGAAGTTCTCGCCCTTCCAGTTCATCTGGTAGGCCACGATCTGCTCGGCGGGACCTTTGCGGTCGCGGTAGTACGCTTCGATCACTTCGTGCTGACCCCAGTGCGGAGAGGTCTTCAGGAAGTACACGTCTTCGCCCCAGACCGCCGCGAGCCCGGCCAGACCGAGCAGTGCGAAGGTGGCCATGCGCCGCAGCGGGGCGAACGCCATGAGCAGAGACAAGACGACCGCCACCACCGTGAGGGCAGTGAGCGCGGCCGTAAAATCCAGCGACTCGGGCCACGGCCGCCGGTAGTTGTAGGTGAAGAGGTGCAGGTAGCGGACCGCGCCGGGCGGCTCGCCGCCCTTGGCAGGGGCGAATAGATCGCGACCAATCAGCGCCACCCCGAAAGCCCCGGCCAGCACGCCGCCGCCCATGAGCACGCTGCGCCCGGGTTGCAGGAGTGGCGTTTTGCGGACGGCGCGCGCGGCGGCGACCAGCAGCACCAGCCCCAGCGCCAGCACGGCCCCACCCGCCGCCAGGTGCGGCGTTGGACCCGGCGAGGCCCCGAACCACGACCCGCCGAGCATCAGCGCCACGCCGATCGAGAGTGCCGCGGCGCCGGCCGTGGCCAGAGCGGCAACGACCACGTTGCGGTTCTTGCCGGAGGCGCCTTCGGCCGGCGTGGCCACGCCGAGTAGCTCGTCGAGCACGACGCCGACCAGCATGGCCAGCGGCGGCACCGCCGGGAAGATGTAGTGGTGAAACTTGGTCCCCATCAGCGTGAAGAGCGCGAAGGCGAACAAGAACCACATGAACAGGAACGTGGCGCCGTCGGCGCCCCTGCTCCGACTGGCGGCGGACTTCATCCAGGCCAGCAGGCCGAGCGGCGCGAGCCCCGACCACGGGAACAGCGCGTACCCCAGCTGCCAAACGTAGAAGCGGAAGCTCGTGTCGTCACCCTCGTTGGTGTCGTGCACGTGATCGAGCGCACGCCGCCACATGTCGTGGAAGATGAGGCGATCGGTGAACGGCGAGCCGTGGCGCACGTACATGGCCACGAACCAGGGCATGGCGACAACCAGTACGATCAAGATGCCACTCAGGATCTCGAGCCGGAGTAGCTCGCCGAAGCGCTTGGTGGAAACCAGGTACAGGAGGGTGCAGAGTGCAGGTAGAGCCAAGCCGGCGGGACCTTTGCCCATGGTGGCGAGGGCAGCGAACAGCCAGGCCGCGAGATAATAGATACGCTGGCGGCGCCGCTCGCCCAGGTTCCAGGTGAGCAGGGCACCGATCAGCGTGATCCACACGAAGGCCTGCACGGCAGGCTCGCCGCCGAGAACGAAGCGCAGGAGGGCGCTGCGACCCGGCTTGCTGACCGCGGCCGCAGGTGCAGCGACGTGGCACGCCTTGTTGCCCGGCAGCCCGCAGTTCCCCGCAGAGCCGAAATCGAAGCGGTCGAAATGGGCAAGGAATCCGCGTTTGCCGGCGCCGAACAGGTGCAGCTCGACGTTGCGACTGAGCAGGTACAGGATCTGTGGCACCGAGCAGAGCAAGATGCCGAGGAAGAGCAGATGCCACGCGGTGACGTGCAGCCGGCGACCGAACAGGCGCACCGCGTAGGTGCGGACTCGCTCGCCCTCCGGCGTGTGCAGGCCGAGCAGCAAAAAGCCCATCGCCGCTGTCAGCGGCGCCACGAACGGCATGTCCGTCATGGTCTGGTGCGCCAGAAAGTACCAGTCCGGGCAGGTGGCGAGCACGAAACCGCCAAGAAATCCTGCGCGCCGCCCAAATGCCTTCGAGACGGCTCGGTAGAGCACGTACATGGCAAGCAGCGTGAGTAGCACGTTCGGGGCGCGGACGACCCACTCCGGGTGCCCGAAGCCTGGACCGGCCTTGCCGTCGAGCATGTGGTCGGGTTGGTAATGCGTGAACAGTGCACTCATCGCCAGGGCCTGGATCCAGAAGTTCAGGATCGGCTTCGACCAGAACCAGTCGTCTTGGGCCCACCAGAGCGAGATCCAGTCGTCGCGGGCGAGGATCTCGCGGGCGACCTCGCCGTAGTGGGTCTCCCACGGATCCGAGAGCGAGAACATGCCCAGGGTGGGGAAGTACAGGGCGCCGGCCAGGACCATCAGCCAGAAGCCGTAGCGACGAATCAACGGCCGCGCGGTGTCGTACGCGTCGGCGGCGCCCGCAGACGGATCGAACACGCCGAGCGCTTTGCCTGAAGCGAACACGCCCGCAAGCATGCCGACGTAGCTGGCGAACACGAGCGCACCGGCCACGATGCCGGGCAGGAAGCCGGCCTGCCCAACGACGAGCGAAGCGCCGAACGCGAGACCTGCGAGTAGCAAGAGGCCGAGCGGACGACCCACGGTCGCAAACGCCAGGTCCGAGGCGACCACCTCGTCTGCTGCGCCGTCGAAGGTGCCGAGCGCGTCGAACATGGCGGCGATGCCACCGAGCAGCAAGGTAACGCCGAGGGGTACCGAGAAGCGAAACTGACCGTTCTGCGCGAACAGCACGAACACGAGGGCGGCGCACAGCACCGCGAGCGCGAAAGAGCCGGGATGGACCAGCTCGGCGGGCTTCGCTTCCGTTTCGGTGCCGACGTCGGCGCCAGGCTGCGCAGCGGCCGCGGGAACTGCGGGCGCAAGCGCCGCAGGTGCTTCGCCCAGGGAGGGAGGCGGCTCGGGGTCCGTGGCCATGATACCTCGCAGATATCACACTGCCCAGGGCCGTGTCTTCGCGTGTTATTCCTCGAGTTCGACCGCCAATTCGTGAGCCGCAGCCAGCTGCTCGCGCGCCGAAACGAGCGCCGCGCGCTGGGCGTGCGCTTCCGCCACGACCTCGGCCGGTGCTCTCTCCGCGAAGCCCTTCGAGCCGAGCTTCTTGTCGACGGCGCCGAGATCCTTGTCGATGCGTTTGCCCTCGCGCTCGATGCGGGTGAACTCCTGGGCGCGGGTGACGTGGCCGCGGAGGTCGACGCGGATCTCCACCAGGCCGCGCTCGTCGGCCACGGTGCAGACGGCCGTGCCGGGGGTGCGCTCGGCGGAGAGAGGCGCGACCACCAGATCGCCTTCGGTCTTCACCAGGGCCGCGAAGAAGGGCTGCAGCCGCTCGAACGAAGCGCGGATGTCGGCGGAATCGCAACGGACGGCGACGCGCACGCGGCCGCTCGGGTGGATCTCGCGCTCGGACCGGACCGTGCGGGCGGCGCTGACCGCGGCCTGGAACAGACGCATCTCGGCGAGCACGGCAGCGTCGCCGGGTTGGCTGTATTCTGCAGCGGCGGGGTAGGGCCCGAGCGCGATCGACGACTTGCGCCCGGCGAACCGTGGCAGGCGCTGCCACAAATCTTCGGTGACATACGGCACCAGCGGGTGCAGGAGACGCAGCGAGGCTTCGAGCACGACGAGCAGCACCTTGCGGGTCTCGGCCTTGTCGGCCTCGGCCGAGTCGCCGCGGAGCTGGGTCTTGGCGAGCTCGAGGTACCAGTCGCAGAACTCGGTCCAGAAAAACCGGTAGATCTCCGTAGTGGCTTCGTCGATGCGAAACGTGTCCAGCCCTTGGTGCACGGCGGCGGCGGTTTCGCTCAGGCGCGCGAGGATCCACGTGCCGAAGAACGTGGTGGGCGTGAACGATGCGGCGGGCGCGGGCTCGGTGCCCACCAGGTCGACCACCAGGCGCGTTGCATTCCACACCTTGTTCAAGAAGTGCCGGTAGCCCTCGATGCGCTTGGGCGCGAGCGCGATGCGCTTGTTGGAAGGCGGAAACGAAGCGAGCGTGAAGCGCAGCGCGTCGGCGCCGAACGCCGGGAAACCCGTGCCCATGGCCGCGGCCGAAGGATACGCCTTCTTGAACTTGGCCAGCGCCTCTGCGACCGGGGCGCCGGGCAAGGTTTTCGCGACCATCTTCTCGAAGTCGGTGCCGTGGATCAGATCCAGCGGATCGATCACGTTGCCCTTCACCTTGCTCATCTTGTCGCCGCTCTCGTCGACGATGAGGCCGCTGAGCAGCACGCGCCGGAACGGCACCTGATCGGTGAAGTGCAGCCCGAACATGATCATACGCGCCACCCAGAAAAACAGGATGTCGTAGCCGGTCTCGAGATCCGAGGCCGGGTAGAACTTCTTCAGTGCATCGGTCTGCGCCGGCCAACCCTGCGTGGCGAACGGCCACAGCGCCGACGAAAACCAGGTGTCGAGCACGTCCGGATCCTGCACCCAGCCCGCGCCCGCTGCGACCGGGCGCTCGCGGCCGACGGCGATCTCGCCGTTCGGGCCGTGCCACGCGGGGATCTGGTGACCCCACCAAAGCTGACGCGAGATGCACCAGTCCTGGATGTTCTCGAGGAAGTGCTCGTAGGTCTTCTTCCACTCGGCGGGGACGATGTCGACCTGCCCTTCGCGCACTGCTTCGAGCGCACGCTTGGCCATGCCGTCCATCTTCACGAACCACTGCGTCGAGATCATGGGCTCGACGATGGCGCCCGAGCGCTGGCTCTTCGGCACGGTCAGCCGGTGCGGCTTGCTGCCGCGGGCCAGATCCTTGTCGGCCAGCGCCTTCTTCACCGCGGTTCGCGCGCGTTCACGGGTGAGGCCGGCGAACTCGCCGAACTCGGGCCGGATGGTGCCATCGAGCTCGAAGAGCACCAGCTCTTCGAGGCCGTGTCGCTTGCCGGTGGCGAAGTCGTTGAAGTCGTGCGCGGGCGTGACCTTCACTGCGCCGGTGCCGAACTTGGGGTCGACCAAGATCGCGTCGAGCACGATCGGGATGGTGCGATCGAAAAAGGGGTGCTGCAAGCGCTTGCCGTGCAGATGCGTGTACCGTGCATCATCCGGATGGACGGCCACGGCCGTGTCCGCCAGCATCGTCTCCGGGCGGGTGGTGGCCACGACGATCTCGCCGCCGCCGCCGCCGTACACCGCGTACGCGAACTCGAACAGCTCGCCGCTCTGTTCTTCGTGCTCGACCTCGAGGTCGGAAAGCGAAGTCTTCTGGACCGGATCCCAGTTGATCAGGCGCGTGGCACGGTAGACGAGGCCCTGCTCGTGCAACCGCACGAAGGCCTCGATGACGGCGCGGTTCTGATCTGCGTCCATGGTGAACTTGCTGCGGGCCCAGTCCGGCGAGCAGCCGAGCTCGCGTTGCTGCAGAGCGATGCGGCCACCGCTCTCGGCGCGCCAGGCCCAGATGCGCTTCTCGAACTCTTCGCGACCGAGATCTTCCTTGCGCTTGCCTTCGCGGGCCAGCTGCCGCTCCACCACGGTCTGCGTGGCGATCCCGGCGTGGTCGAGGCCGGGTTGCCAGAGCGTGTTGAAGCCGCGCATGCGGTGCCAGCGCACGAGTGCGTCTTCGTTGGTGGCGCGCGACGCGTGACCCATGTGCAGCGAGCCGGTGACGTTCGGAGGCGGCATGGGCACGACGTAGACCGGGCGCGTGTCGGCCGGATCGTCGCTGGCGCCGAACACGCCTTCGCGCTCCCAGAACTCGTACCAGCGTGACTCCACTTCGCTGGGGTCATACGGTTTTTGCAGATCGGCCGGCTCGCTCATGGGGCGATTCTTACGATCCCTGGCGTCGCCGCGAAAGCCCTCCTTGCCGTGCTATGGATCGGCTCTCCCATGAAGGATTGTTCCGACGCCACCGAGCTGCGGCTCGCGGATCTGCAGACCTTCCTGGCAGTTGCTCGTTCCTCGTCGCTCGCGGCGATCGCGCGCGAGCGCCACGTCACGACGTCGCAGGTGAGCAAGGCCATCGCGCGGCTGGAGAGCCACTTCGGGCGTGAGCTCGTCACCCGCAACAGCCGTGGGGTCGTGGTCAGCGAGGCCGGGCGCGAGCTGGTGCCCAAGCTCCACGACGTGGTACGCGGTCTCGAGAACGCTCGTCGACTCACGCACGGCGGCATCGAGCTCACGCTGGGCGCGCCGTCGTACCTGCAGGCATCGCTCGTGCCGGCGATGGTCGCCATGAATCCGAGCCTGCGCCTCAGCGTGGTCGAGTTGCCCCCGTCGATGCTGCGCGCGCACGCCGGCAGCTACGGGTTCGAGATGCTGCTGCTCTCGGGTGCAGTCGGGCCCTTGCCGGTCGGGTGGGACGCACAACCGATCGGTGAGATCGAGGCGGCACTGTTCGGATCGCCGGCGTTGGCCAGCAAGCTCGACGCCGGTCGCGGTGGTCCGATCCCCGCCGAGGCGCTCGAGCACGTTCCGTTCGTGATGCCGATCTTCTTTCGCGACGGACAGCTCTCGGAGCTCGACGACGGCTGCCCGTTGCCTCGCTCGCGACGTCGCGTCGGCCACCAGGTGCAGACGATGCTCATCGGGCTCGAGATCGCGGCCACCTGCGAACAAGTGGTGTTCGGTCCGGCCATCGTTGCCGGTCGGTTTCTGCGCGCAGGCAGCCTCGTCCGCATCGAGGTCGTCGGCTGGGACGTGCGCGAACCGCTCACCCTCGCGTGCCACGGCGAACGGGTTTCTGCCAAGACGCAAACCGCGCTGGTCCGTGCGCTGCGCGGCGCCATCTCTGAATGACGACCACGAACTCGATGCACCCATCGAGCCATGCCGGAGCGCCGAACCGAGCCGCTACGCAGAGCCGACCACCGGCGTGCCGTGCGGAGAGGGCACCGCGTACGACAGCGCGAGGATCAGCGCCGACACCTCGGACAGAACGGCGTCCAGGTCGTTCACGTCGACCTCGTCGTGACCGAGCTCCGCGCTGGCCGTCAGCGTGCTCTCCGCGTGCTCGGCGACCCAGCCGAAGAGAGCGGGCTGTTGCACGGCGAGTACGTCTTCAAGCTCGAGTGGATCCGAGCTGCGTTCGGCACGGAGCTCGGCTTCGAGACGCAGCGACGAGACCACCGCCTCGAGCGCCGGGCCGGTGACCTGCTCGAGGCGCGGCCCGAACGCACGTTCGAACGCCACGTAGATCCCGACCATCAAGAAATAACCCAGCGCCACCGCGGCTTCGTCCCGCGAGCCCCGCACCAGCCGCTGGACGCGCGCGCCCAGCACCGGCTGCGTGCGTTCGAAGCGTGCGACCGCGGCTTGCACCGCTCTCTCGTCGAGCTCGTCGATGCCGCCCTGGCGCCGGGACAGGCTGCGCTCGACGTCTTGCACGAGCTCACGCGTGATGAGCGCGTGGCTCGAAACGGGACGGATGGCAAACGGGGTGACCCACACGGCTGGCAAGCTTATCACGTCAGGGCGGTGCGTGACCCGGAGGCCGAGGCGGATCCGGCATGGCGACCGGCATGTAGACGCGGCCGGGAGCGCTCTTCCAGCCGCCACCCACCAGGAACATTGCGAAACCCCAGCGCACCCAGCGCATCACCGCGAACGCCAGCCACAGTGCCCACAGCAGCATCACGGAGCGATAGGCGAGAATCGGCACGGACAGCACGTGCGGCGTAGCCAGCGTGGGCCCGGAACGGTCGACGTACCAGCTCAGACTCGAGTTGCTGCCGGTGCCTTCGATGCGCATGCTCGGAAAGCCCAGCAGACCCTGGTGGATGGAGGCCAGCAGCACGAAGCACGCCACCATCGTCCAGCCAACCAGTGCAATCTGCACCAACCGGTGGGCGGTGGGCGGCAAATCGGCGCGCCCGCCGCGCCACGCGAGCGCCAGCAACCAGCCGGCGAAGGCGGCGGCCGCCCACGGCGAGGTCTGCGAGATGCCAATGCCGAGCAGCACCCATTCCCACATCTTCAGCGGTACCGATCGCGCGCGGGAAAGCCCGTAGGCGACGCCGAGCAAGACGATCAAAAAGCTCCAGAACAGCACCGCGGGGCCCAGGCGAGGCCCATCGAGAAACAGGATCCAGCGGCTCTGGTCGGCGAGCTCGATGCGGACGGTGCCGTTGACCGAGGGCAGCTTCAGGTCCACCACCGAGGGCGAGAACCAGGCCGATATGCCGCGTGGCTCGCGCCAGGTCACCACCACGGCGGCCGTGCCCGGGCGTACGGGAAGGGTGAGGGCACGCCCTTCGAGGCGCAGGGGAAGGTCCACGCCGGCGACGCGCACGCCCTGCAAGTCGCTGCCCGCGGGCAGCTCCAAGGTGTGCTCGCCGCCGCGGCTGGCGCGCAACTGGAAGGTGAGCTCGACGTCGGTGGAACGCAGCCCTGGTCGTACCACCAGCTGCCATGAGTCGATGGCAAGCGTCTGTCCGCCAACGCCTTCCGGTCGCCGGATGTCGATGCGCGCCTCTTCACCTGGCCACGGCCGCCAGTCGGGCAGCAGCACGCCGCCCGCTTGCTGGTGGGTGACGGCGAGGCCCGACAGATCGGCGTGCCACATCGGGCTCACGTCGAGCTGCCATCGCTCGGTCCAGTCGAGTGTCTTCGCAGCCGACAGCACGATCGGCGACTTCTGCTGCAGCACCGATTGCCAGGTGAGCTCCGCGGCGTCGCGCGGGAGTTGCGCCGTTACCTTGCCGCCCTCGACGCGGAGGTCGGCGGTGGTGACGGATTCGCCCGCCAGCAGCGGGATCTCCAGCGCGATGGCGACGCCGAGGGGGGACATCCGTACGACCTTGGTCTCGACCTGCCAGTCGAGGCCGATGTGCAGCGTGCGCTCGACGCGCACGAACGAGGGCAGCGCAGTGGGCTGCAGGGTGACGCTGCCGGCCTCGGTCACGCTGCGAGTGAGCGAGAGGGTGTCGTCGATGCGGCCGTCGTCGTGGATGCCGTCGAGCGTCCAGCCCGGCGCCAGCTGGAAGGTGGCGACGCGGGGCTTGCGCGGCAGATCGATGGGAATCGACGCCTGCGCGGGCAGTGGACCCGACAGGTCGACCTGGTGCGTGCCCTCCGGCACGTCGAGCACCAGGCGCCCGTCGTCGGTGCGGCGGAGCGCGGCGGGGTGGTCGTCCAGCAGCGCAGCGTCGGGTGTCCATTGTCCGAGCCGACCCGGAAGCGGCAAGGCGGCCGGCGCGAGCGCCCCCACTTCGAGACGTAGGCGAAGCCGTCCGCCTGCAACCTCGAGACCGAGACGCGAGAGGTCGACGCACGCGTCGCCGCATGCAGGCGCGGCCAGCAGCCGCGTCTTCAGCTCCTCGAGCAGCTCGCTGGACGGGTACTGCGCATGGGCGGCGCGCGGGGCGAAGGCGCCGAGCAGCAGCAGGAGCGCCGCTGGCACCGGGCCGAAGCCGCGCAGCTTCGGCGCGAAGCGCGGCAGCGCGCTCTTGAGGAGGCGGACCAACAGCAGCGCCAGCAAGGCCACGCGAAGCAGCGCGAGCGGCAGGCGGACGGCAGGTGGCAACAGGTACAGCTGGATGACCTGATCGTGACGAACCGGGCCGTTGAAGATCAGCTGCAGCGAATTCCAGCTCCACGTGGGCACACCCGGGCCCACCTGCACGACGGCATTCGGGTCGTACTCCGACGTATTGAACTGCCGCGCCGCTTGCTGCTGCGCAGGATTCTTTGTAGGGCCGCCGAGCTTGCCCATCGGGTCGTAGACCATGTCGTCGGTCCGCTGCTCGGGCGCCGGCGCCGACTCCAGAGGTGCGGCGGCGAAGGTGCTCTTGCCCATCGAGCCCTCTTCGCCGCGGGCTCGGGTTCCAGTGCCGCCCTCCAAGTCGACGTTGCGCATCTCGAGGTCGTCTGCGGTGGCCTCGAGTGCCGGGTAGAAGCCGCCGCGCACCTGGTGGATGGCAAAGGGCACCAGCACCACGGCGAGCGCGGCGAGAGCCATCACGCGCAGCAGGTCGATGGCCATCCCGAGCCTGCCGGCGCCGATCCGATCTTGCGCGACCCGCACCACGGCCTCGAGCGCGAGCGGCGCGAACCACAACCAGCGCGGCGCGCCGGGCACGGTGAGCGACGTGACCATGGCCGCGAGCGCCACCAGGCCCCAGCGTGTGCCGAACAGGCGAAAAAATGCGGCGCCCAGCACCAACGCGAGAAAGATCTCGAGCAGGCGCCAGCGATGGATCCACGAGTCGGTTACGGCGTCGACGCCCGTGGCGTGAAACAACTCCCAGCCCGGCGGCAGATGCAAGGTGAGCTGCGCGCTCTCGAAATCGTGGTTCCACAACGCCGCGGGCAGGGCGCCGCCGTGCCGCGGGAAGCGCCCCTCGGCTTGCAAGACGAGCGCACCCTGCCGCACCTCGACGCCGGGCGGAGCGCCCGCCTCATTGCGTGTAATATGCACGTCGCGGCCGGCGACGGCAACGCGACCGAGGTCGACGTCGGGGCCAATGTCGAGGCGCCACGATCGATGCAGGTCGCCGCTCAGCTGATCGCGGAACGTGTACCCACTTCCCGAGAAGTCGAGCCACAAGTTGCGCGTCACGCGCAGCCGGTCCGGACCGGGATTGGCGTCGCCGCGCTGACGCTCGTGGAAGGCGAGAGATTTGCCTGCGCCTACAGCAAAGGCCGGGAAACTGCGCCACTCGGCCGGGAGCGAGGTCTGCCCGGGGTCGATCGGCGGCGCTCCGTCGAGTGAGACGATGCGCAGATCGTTACGGGCCTCGAACACCCAGACCTCGTCGCCGGCGCGCCAGAGACCCTCGGGATCGGGACGCACAATGGAGGGCACCGGGCCGCGACTGCGCGCCACGATGGTGACGGTAAAGGCGCCGGGCCGCACCTGCACGCGCAGGTGACCGTCGGGCTCGAGGCGTGCTGGAATCGGGCTGTCGATCCGTTGCGCCAGGAAGTCGGCCGGCAGCACCTTGCCGAGTAAGACCTCGCGGCTCTTGCCCGCCACGTTGATCGACAGGCGCGTGGTGAGCTCGACCGGCACCTCGTCGACGATCTTGCGGTGCACGGTGAAGTCCAGCTGGTCGCCTTCGACCTCGGTCCCGGTTTTTTGCAGCCACAGCATGCCGTTCTCGTCACGGTTTGGGAACGCCACCGCGACGCTGGCATTGTGCAGGGTGAGCAGGCCGATCTCGCGCGGCACGGGCAAGGACTCCGGCACCGCGGACCACAGGTACTCGCCGGCTACGAGGTGGCGTCCCGGTCCGAGGTACAACGCAGGCCCCTCTGCTTGCGCCACCACCACGGCCGCCTTGCGGTCTACCGTGACGGACACCGGCCAGCGCTTGGCGTCGCCAGGCAGCCGCACGAAACCCGGCGCGTCGGCCTGGACGTCCAGGGTGAACGAGCCCCGCGCCGGCGTCACCGACAGCGCCAGCCGCGACGGCCACAGGCAGTGCGGCTCGGTTTCGCCGGAGAGCTTGGCGCACAGCTGCGGCTCGTGCCCATGCAGCACCCAGTCGCGCCACGGCTCCAGCGGCGCGGGAACGACCGGTGCAGCCTGCACGCGAATCGCGCAGCCCAGGACCAAAACCACCGCGGAAAACCAGCACCAGACAGCACGCATGCCGCGCACGATACCTCGAGTCGCCCCGGCGTGCGGCTGAGTTAGACCCGCAGGGCCCGCGCGCTCACGAACAGCCCAGCGCCCAGCGCGGCCAGGCACAGGAGCAGGCTCGGCCCCAGCGAGCTCTCGGTGAGCGAACGCAACCCGTAGCCGCCCTTGTATTGTGCATACGTTCCGAAGTGGGTGAGGCGGCGCACGCTGGCGATGCCGCCCGCCGCGCTCACGGTAAGCAGCGCGAACACCGCCCGCAGGACCAGATGGCGCGCGTCCCGGGCGAGCCACCGTGCGCCGACCCAGGCGCTGCCTGGCACCAGCGCCGCGGCGCACAGCAAAAATACGAGATCCGCAGCAGATGGAATGCGCGCCGGCCGCAGCGCGTACAGGTAGGCCCAGTCGGCGTAGTCGTGCAGCAAGAACGCCTCGACCGGCAGCACGATGAGCGCTCCAAAGAGCGCGGCTGCAAACAGCAAACGGCGCTCGCCGCCGCGGCCCAGCGCGCCCTCGCCGAGCAGAGCATGACAGAGGCCGAAGAAAAGCGCGGCGGGCAGGAGAAACGGCAGGGGCACGGCGCGAGCACCGTACCAAAGACGGCGGCGCCTCTGCTAACGAGTTGGGCGTCATGAACGAAGCGCACATCCTCGAGCTGCTGGAACGAATCGCCGCGGGGACCTTGTCCGTGTCCGCTGGCATGCAAGAGATCGCCGTTGCGCCGTTCCGAGACGTCGGGGTGGCACTCGTCGATCACCACCGCAGCCTGCGGCAAGGCGTGGGCGAGGTGGTCTGGGGCGAGGGCAAAAGCGCGGACGACTTGATCGTCGTCTTGCGCGAGATCGCCTCGCGGGGTGCGGGCGCCCTGGCGACGCGCGTCGACCCCGACAAGGCGCGCCTCGTGCTCGGCGGCGCGGCCGATCTCGGCATCGTCCACGATCCAGTGGCGCGTACGTTGCGCGTACCGCGCGATCCTGCCGCGCCCGCCGCGGCGCTGCGCGGCACCGTCGGGGTCGTTACCGCTGGGACCAGCGACGAAGCCGTAGCCCGCGAGTGCAGCGAAGCTCTCGTCTTGTTCGGGGTCGAGCACTTTCGTCTCGTCGACGTGGGAGTGGCCGGGTTGCATCGGCTGCTCGCCAAGCTCGACCAGCTGCGCGCCGCCGACGTACTGATCGTAATCGCCGGAATGGAGGGCGCGCTGCCCAGCGTTCTCGGTGGGCTGGTGGCGGCGCCCGTGATCGCCGTGCCTACGTCGGTGGGATACGGCGCGGCGCTGTCGGGCTTCGCGGCGCTCACCGGCATGCTCACGTCGTGTGCGTCGGGCATCACCGTCTGCAACGTCGACAACGGCTTCGGCGCGGCGTTCGCAGCGCGTCGCATTCTTGCTGCGGCCACGAAGATCGGAAAGACCACACCATGAGTGACTCGAAGCGGCCGTCCTCGAGCTCCGTGCCTCCGGCATCGACGCAGCCCCACACGCACGACCACGACGGCACGGCAGACACCGACCACGGCCACCGGCACGCCCACGTCGAAGACGTGCCGCGGCCGTTCCGTGCCAACCGCGAGGTGGCGCGCGGCGCAGGGCACGGCAAGGTGCTCTATCTCGACGCACCGAGCGGGCTCGCGGGGGACATGATCGTGGCCGCCCTCGTCGATCTCGGCGTGCCGTGCGTGGCGATCGAAAACTCGATCGCCGGGTTGCCGCTCACCGGCTTCTCGCTCGGGTGGTCACTCCGCGCCCGTCACGCCATCGTGGCCACGCACTTTGCCGTGCACGAGCACACGCCGCAACCGCAGCGCACGTGGGCACAGATCCGCACCTTGCTGAAGGGCGCGCGCCTCGAAGACGGCGTGCGCACGCTGGCGTTGCGTACGTTCGAGCACCTGGCCGAGGCCGAGGCGCGCGCGCACCGCGTCGGCGTCGACGACGTGCACTTCCACGAGGTCGGCGCGGTCGATTCCATCGTCGACGTGGTCGCCTCGGCCGCCGCGATCGACTGGCTCGGCGCCGAGCTCTGCGTGTCGCCCCTGCCGATGGGGCGCGGGTTCACCGAGGCTGCTCACGGCACGTTGTTTTTGCCGGCGCCCGCCACGGTCGAATGCTTGATGGGCCATCCCACCTACGACGGCGAGCACGCGTTCGAATTCGTCACTCCGACCGGCGCGGCCATCGTCGGCGCGCTCTCCACGCCTGCGGCCACGTGGCCGCGCATGACGCCCGAGGCAACCGGCTGGGGCGCGGGCACCGCCAATCCGTCGTGGCGTCCGAACCTGCTGCGCGCCGTTTTGGGTGCGCCCACCGTGGCGCCCGAGTCCGAAGGCGGCTTCGTGCTCCTCGAGACCAACCTCGACGACGCCAGTGGCGAGCTCGTTGCATACTGCATCGAGCGCCTGCTGGCCGAAGGCGCAAAAGACGCGTGGGCAACGCCCATCACCATGAAGAAGGGGCGGCCCGCAATCGTGCTGTCGGCCCTGGCGCAGGCACCCGACGCCGGTCGCCTCACCGTCACCATGCTGCGCGAGAGCACCAGCATCGGCGTGCGCACCACAGTCGTAGATCGCGTCGCCAGGCCGCGCGAGATGATCGAAGTCGACACGCCGTACGGCATCGTTCCGGTCAAAGTGGCGGGCGGTGCGTTCGGCCCGCCGCAAGCCAAGCCCGAGGTCGACGCCTGCGCCGCCATCGCCCGCCAGCTCGGGGTGCCGCTGCGCGAGGTGATCCTCGCCGCCACCCTGGCGGCTGCAGTCGCCCTGCGCGCCCGCGGCCGCACCTGATCGGAGCGGTCGGCCCGCGGCCGAGCGCCGCGACGGATTGCTGTCCTCAGCCCAGCCATAGGCGCGTTAGTTTCCCCCTTTGGGCATTGCCCCGGTATGCTCGAGACGCGTGCGGCACCTGGTTTTGGTCGCGCGGGAAGGCATGGTCCGAGGATGATCACGACGTGTCGACAGTGTGGGTTGGCTGGCTCGCCGCTCTCCCTCCCCGAGGAGATCGTTTCGCGCTGCGTTCCGTGCGAACGCCGGGAGCATGCGCTGTTCGCGTACGGGGGCGGGTATCCTCCGGGCGGCGGCTACGGGAGCGGCGCGCCACCGCAGGGCACGCCGAGGTGCCAGCTTGGCCACGACATTGCGCCGGGCGCCAGCTACTGCCCGCAGGGCCACCCCATCGCGATCGACTCGATGCCGTTCGCGCCCTCCGGCGATCCGGCGGCGCAGTACGGCGGCCCCCCGGGTCAGGGTGGCTACGGCGGTGCACCGCCACCCGGTGGTGGCTACGCGCCGCCCGGAGGCCCGCAAGGGCATCCGCCCGCGCAAGCGCAAGGATATCCGCCTGCGCAGGGCTATCCGGCGCCCGGCGGCCAGCAGGGGTACCCCCAGGCGCAGCCGGACGCGTATCCGCCGCAGCAAGCACCCTACGGCGGCCAGCCGGCGCCGGGTGCGTATCCGCAGAGCGGCGGATACGTCGACCCGAACGCCGGCTACGGCGCGGGAGGCTACGCGGCGCCGGCCGGGCAGGCGCCTCCGCAGCCGCAGGGGGGCTACCCGCAAGGCCCCTACTCTCCGCCGGCCGCCAGCCCATACGGGGCGCCGCCCGATCCCAAGCAGCACGGGGCCCAGCAGCCCGTCGTGTACGAGCCGTCGCCGCATCCGCCGCAGCTCGGCGCGAACTCGCTGCGTGGTTTTCTGGTCTCGTACCACACCAACCTGCAGGGCGAGTTCTGGCCTCTGTTCGGCGGGCGCCTCGCGGTCGGCCGCGCCAACTCGGGCGAGCAGGTCGACGTGGCTCTGAACGACGCCACCATCTCGTCCAAGCATGCCGCCGTCGTCGTCGACGGGCAGCTCGGCACGGTCGTGGTCGAAGATCGAGGCTCGACCAACGGCACCTACGTGAACGAAGAACACATCGGCTACAGCGGCCGTCGCGAGCTCAAAGACGGCGACAAGCTGCGCTTCGGTGGATACACGACGTACGTCAAAATCGTGCGCTTCTGAGAGACACATGCAGAACATCGAACTTGGAAAGCGGCTTGCCCGCTGGGCCTTGGCAGTTGCCGCACTGGCAGGGACGTTGCTCCCGGCCGTCGCCCACGCGGCGCCGGAGGCGCACTTGCTTCGCATCGATCCGCGCGCAGGAATCAACGAAGGTTCGCCCACGCTCACCACGCTGATGGAGCTCGGGCAGTTCAAATCCATCTCCGACGTGACGGGTGGCTGCGGCGCGCTCACCGGGTCGGCGTTGGCCGATTGCTACGCCGACGCGGTCGAGAAACCGAACGCGCTGTGGACTCCGCTGCAGTTTCCGGAGCAGAGCGCCAACCTCTTCGTGCGCGTCGAAGGGGCAGACACCCCCGCCACGTTCGTCAGCAAGGCTCTCTTCAAGGACGCGCAGAAGGAGGTCGGCGTGGGCACTGCCTGGCTGCTGGCGCTCGACTGCGCGAGCAGCATGGGCCCGCGCTACGGCGACGCGCGTGAAGTCGTGCTCAAGTTCGTCGAGCAGATGGGCAAAAACGACCTCGTCCGGGTCTACCTGTTCGACGATCGCGACAACGCCTACACGGCCGACTCGAAGTGGAAAACCTTCAGCGAGC
>JAYUXI010000594.1:0-2837 GCA_043753085.1 Myxococcales bacterium
CCGTTCTACGGCCTCGGCATCTTCTGTCTGGACCATCCGCACGTGCAGAGCATCCTGCCGCGGGTCGCCCGCCGTTTCGTGACCTACGGGTTTTCGCACCAGGCCGACTACCGCGCACGTCACGTGGTGTTCGACGGCCAGCGCACCGAATTCGAGGTCGTGCGGCGCGGAGATTCGCTGGGCAAGTTCGTGCTGAACATGCCCGGCAATCACAACGTGCAGAATGCACTTGCCGTGGTGGCCGCGGCCGACGAGCTCGAGATCCCGTTCGACATCTTGCGCGAGGGGCTGGCCGAGTTCCGCGGCGTGCAGCGCCGGTTCACGATCCTTGCCGAGCCCACGCTGGAAGACGGCACCGTGATCGTCGTCGACGACTACGGACACCACCCGGCCGAGATCGAGGCCACGCTCGACGCGGCGCAAGGCAGCTACGACGACCGCCGCATCGTGGTCGCCTTCCAGCCGCACCGCTACTCGCGCACACACCACTTGTTCGAGGAGTTCACCCGCGCGTTCAACCACGCCGACGTGCTCTTCGTGACCGAGGTGTACGCCGCGGGCGAAGCGCCGATCGAAGGCGCCAGCGGCGAGGCCTTGGCCAACGCGATCCGCGCCCACGGCCACCACGACGTGCATTTCGTCGCCGACAAGCACGATCTCGCCTCGCGCTTGCTCGAGACGGTGCGCCCAGGCGATCTCGTGATCACCCTCGGCGCCGGCGACGTGAACGCGTCGGGACGCGCGCTGGTCGAGGAGCTCGTGCGCAAGGGAATCGGCGCATGAGCGGTGGCAACCGGCGCACGTCGCGACCACCGCCCGAGCTGGCCGCGCCCACTGCCGCGGAAAGAGCCCAGCGCAAGGCAGAAGCGAAGCGCGCGGCGAAAGCTGCAACGCAGCGCACCCCGGAACAAGAGGCCGAGCAGCTCGCCGCACGTGCGGCCCTGCGCCGCAGTCTCGCGTCGAAGGCGAACCGCGCGCTCGACATCGCGCGCGCCGCGCTCGGCGTCACCCTCGCCATCGGCATCGCCGGCGGTCTGGCGTGGTCGGCGCGCTCCTACGCGCGACAGAGCCCACGGTTCGCGGTGAGCCAAATCGTCGTGACGGGCAACACCCGGCTTTCGATGGACCGCATGCTGGCCGTTTCCGAGCTACGCCAGGGCATGAACATCTTCGACGTCCGTGCCGAGGACGCGAAGCGCAAGCTGCTCGCCGATCCGTGGGTGCTCTCGGCCGAGGTCGCGCGCAAGCTGCCCAATACGATCTCCGTGAGCGTGACCGAGCGCAAGGCCGCGGCCCTGGTTGCGCTCGGCGAGACCATGCTGGCCACGCGCGACGGCGTGGTGTTCAAGCGGCTCGAAGAAGGCGATCCCACCGATCTGCCGGTGGTCACCTGCCTGGACAAAACCACCGTCAGCACCGATCCCGAGGGCGCCAAGCGCACCATCGTCGAAGCGCTGGATCTACTCGCCGAATACGAGACCACCAAGATCGCGCAGCGCTATCCCGCCGAGGAGCTATGCGCACGCCCGGACGGCACCTTTGCGCTCGTGATCGGCAAAGACGGGCTGTCCTTGCGACTCGGCCCGGCGCCGTACCGCCGCAAGCTGGCGCAGGCCGAGCGCGTGCTTTACGAGCTGGAACGCCGCCGAACCAAGGCGGATCTGGTGCTGCTCGACAACGAAGCCCGGCCCGATCGCGTCGTCGTCCGGGTGCGCTGAGCCGCACTGGAAGCGCTGGCCAACGCGCGAGGTTCGCTTCGTGGAAAGTGGCGGGATCCTTCGACCGGTCCGCGCGCGCGGCGTCGCATTCGTGCCTCGACAGCGCCGTTTCGTCTATTCTGCGGGGGTGCAGGAATTGTCGGAGGCGGCGCTGCCGGGCGTGGGCGACATCGTCGACGGGAAGTACCGGATCGAAGGCCTCGTCGGCCAAGGTGCAATGGGCTCTGTTTATCGTGCGACGCACCTGACGCTCGGCCATCACGTCGCCATCAAGTTCTTGCGCGCTGCGCTCGACAACGATTCGCTGAGGGCCCGCTTCGTGCGCGAGGCGCGGGGGACGATGATTCTGCGCAACGAGCACATCGTCCGGGTCTTCGACCTGGGCGTCTTGCCGTCCACGATGCCGTACATGGTGCTGGAGTTTCTCGACGGCATCGATCTGCGCTCGCTGCTCGACCACGCCGGAGGACTCGCGACCGACGAGGCAGTCGACTACGCGCTGCAGATCTGTGAGGCTCTGGCGGAAGCGCACTTGCACGGCATCGTCCACCGTGATCTGAAGCCGCACAATCTGTTCCGGATCCAGCGGCCGAACGGCTCGTATTGCATCAAGCTGCTCGATTTCGGCGTTTCGAAGTTCCAGGAGGTCGCCGCTCCCGAGCACGAGCTCACCGCGTCGCAGATCTTGCTGGGCTCTCCGGCCTTCATGCCTCCCGAGCAGATCCGAAGCTCCAGTCGGGTCGATGCGCGGGCAGACATCTGGTCGCTCGGGGTCGTGCTCTACATGCTTCTCGGGGGCGGCCGCCCTTTCGACGGCGAGGGGCTGCCGAGCCTTTGTGCCGCGATCATGGTCGATCCGCCGAAGCCGCTGGCGGGCCGGATCCCCACCGTGCCCGTCGCGCTCGAGTCGGTGATTTTTCGTTGTTTGGAAAAATCCAGGGACCGGCGCTACGCGAGTGCGGGCGAGGTGGCAACGGCGCTCGAGCCGTTCGCTTCGGAGTCGGGCCGCGGCAGCGCGGCGCGTGCACGTGACGCATCCTCGCGCCTGCCTTCCGCCATCGACGTGTTCGTCGACTTCGACGGGCCGACGCCGAGCGAGGGCGTCGCGGTCGCTACGAT
>JAYUXI010000595.1:0-6984 GCA_043753085.1 Myxococcales bacterium
CAGCAATCTGCATCTTCGCGGCAGATCTCTCCGGTCGGTCGACATCCGCTGGGCGGCTGGCACACGGTCACCGTCGACGAGCCGAACGGTACGCACGAGCGGCTGCAGCAGTCGCTGCCGCTGCCGGTGCACGGGACGATCGCGCCGCCGTCGGGGGGCACTTGGCCGGAGCCGCAGACGATGCCCGTGGGCGTGCACTGGCTGGCGCCGCCACCGCCCACCGAGCCCGCATCGGCGCAGAGGCCGAGCGTTGCGCCGCCGTCCGCGTCGCGGCGGCAGATTCCGGTGCAGCACTCCCCGTCGGTGCCGCAGGTGTCGCCGGGCTGGGTGCAAAACGAAACGGTCAGATCGCAGATCCCGCCGTTGCAGCTGGTGGAGCAGCACTCCGAACCCTGCGTGCACGCGTTGCCGCCCGTCTTGCAGCTGCCGTTGAGCGGGGTACACGTTCCGTTGTCACACTGTCCTCCGCAGCACTCGTCGCCTGCGGTGCAGGTCTGCCCATCGGAGATGCAAGCGGCGGCGCAGGCGCCGCCTCGGCACGAAAGCGAGCAGCACTCGGTGGCGGCGCCGCACGCAGCGCCGGCCGCGGAGCACTCGTCTGCGCCGCGCGCGCACACGCCGAGCGAGGCCTCGCAGTGGCCGAGGCAGCAGCCCTCGTCGGTCGCGCACGTCGCGCCGAGGCCCACGCAGCTCGTCGACCCGGATGAAGACGACGACGACGACGACGAAGACGAGCCGGGTCCGAACCCGCTGGTTCCCGTCCCCGACGACGACGACACCTGCGCGTCGCTGTCGCCGTCGCCGTCCGTTTCGCTGCCGCAACCCCCCGACGCCATTCCCGCCGCGACGAACGTTGCGCCCATCAACCCACCCACGGCCATTCTCATGCGATTCATTCGGAACCTTTCTTCGACAGCTTTCGAGCTCGTTCAGCAGCGGATCCGTCCGGATGCAGCCGCAAATAGTCACGTGCCGCGCGGGCAGCGGCATTTGGATCCCGCGTGGCGAGGAGATTCATCCGGTCGGCGCGCGCCACTTCGCTGAGCGGTCCGTTCGGCCAGTGTACGAGAAACCGCGCGTAGGCTTGTAGCGAATCGTCCGTACGCCCCGCGCGACGTGCCGA
The DNA here is from genome assembly GCA_043753085.1 of Myxococcales bacterium. Lineage (GTDB taxonomy): Bacteria > Myxococcota_A > Polyangia > Polyangiales > Polyangiaceae > JAYUXI01. The sequence goes on from JAYUXI010000595.1 coordinate 1,124, forward strand.
CACGGCCATCGCCAGCGCGTCGTTCTGGTCGTCGAGCGTGCGCTTGACCGCTGTGCTGCCGGCCGCCCGTGGTGGCGTCGCGCGGCCGCAGTCGGACCACGCAGCCCCGGGCGCGATGGTTTCGCTGCCGCGCTCGGTGCGTACGTCCACGAGGCCGCGATGCACGACGATGCGGGTGCGGCCGCACGCGGAGCCGGTGCGCTCGACGTCGAAGCGTGCGTTGCTTCCGCGGACTGTCGCATCGGGCGTGCGCACGGTGAAATGAACCTCTTCGGCGCGCCCATCGACGCGGACCTCGCCGGCATCCAGGAAGAACGCCGCCGTCTTGCCGAAGCTGTCGACACGCAGCACGGCATCGCGCATCTCGAGGCTCGCCGTGGCCGCCACCCGTACGGTCGTCGCCTCACCGCTTCGCAACACGGCGCCCGGAGACGTTGGCCCGAGCGCGCCGGGGGCGAGTGCCATCACGTCCCCGTCGGATGGTTCGACCGTCAGATCCCCTTCGAGCAAGGCGGGCCGGAGCTCCTGCTTCGCGAGCGCCGCCCCTTCGCCCACCCGAAGCCCTGGCGCCCGGAGCACGAACAACAGGGCTGCTGCGACGCCCAGAGACGTTGCCACCCCAGCGCCCAAGCCGAACCGCCGCGTGCGCTTGGCTCGCGCCCGCGTCTGCAGCGCTCCGGCGACCGCGCGCTCGAGGCCGGCGCGCAGCTCGCCGTCGATCTCGGCTTGCTCCGGGAGCTCGCGCTGCAGCTGCTTGGCGAGGCCGCGTGCATGCTGCCAGGAGTCGCTCATGATTCCTCCGGAGTCGTGGCCGAGCCCACGTGAACGGCGAGAGTGTCGTGGACCAGCCTGCGGCCGCGGACCAAACGACTTTGTGCCGCAGCCACCGTGGTGCCGACGATCTCGGCGGTCTCGCGCAGGTCGAAGCCGCACACATCGTGCAGCAAGTAAGGGAAGATTCGTTCTTCGTCCAAGGTGCGCAGGAGCGCAAACACCCGCGCCAGCTCATCGCGTGCTTCGAAGTGCCGCGCGAAGTCGATCACCGAAAAGTCGGAGCGGGGCTCGTCTGCCGTTTCGTGGGGAGACGCAGTCGCAAAGAACCGGCGCTCGAGCCGTCGCCGTCGAATGTGTTTGTAGACTACACGTGCCGTGAGCGCCGCCGCCCAGGCCTCGAGCGAGCTCTCACCCCGAAATCCATCGATGCAACGCACGATCTCGAACAAGCTTTTCTGCACGACGTCGTCGCTGTCGGAGTCGGCGGGTCCGAGTAGGCGCCGCACCGTGCCACGCACCCGCGGAGCGAGCCGCAGCACCATCGCGTTGGCGGCCGTCGGATCTCCGTCGCGCACCGCGGTGCGCAGCTGAGAGTCATCCAGCGACGCTTGCGCGGGAGTGCGTGCCGACGCCGGGGCCGAGCGCGGAACGGAACGCAGCTTCACTGCGCCGGACATACGGGCTCGGGATCACGGTTCATGGGGATGAAGGCCAGGTGCCACGGCGGGTGAGCGATCAGGCAGCCGGCTCGTCAAAACGTGAGATATGGGCCTACCTCGACGTAGGCGCGGACCGGCGCGAGGCTGGCGCGCAGGCCCGTTATCTGGATCGCCGTGCTCCCCAGGTTCGTTTCCACCGCCGCGAAGACCCGGAGACCGAACGACCGCGAAACGTGGGCCTGCCCCTCGAATCCAGCGCGCAGTGCGCCGAGCCAGCGTGCCCGCGCGCCGCGCTCGGGCACCGACACCGAGCGCCATTGCAGCGACGCGTCGGCGCGCGCGCCAAGGTCGAGGGCAGCCGCGACGGGCACGGTGATCGCCAGTCCGGCCGTGAGCGGCACGTCGACGGCGCGAGCGAGCCCGGCGAGTGAGCCGGCGCGGGCACCCGCCCCGAGCCGGACCCAGAGTGCGGAAAGCGCCCGCGCTCGGATCCCTGCTTCCGCGCCCAACGTGGACGGCGAACCGAACGCGCCGGAGAAGCCGGCTTCCAGCTGGAAGCTCGGCGGTCTCGGTGCGGCGAGACGGAAGCGGGGCGTTGCGGGGAGAGGCTGCTTCGCGACGGGCGCCGGAGTCGGGACGGGCGCTCGTGGCTCTACGATGGCCGGCTGCGCCGCGGCCGTCCGCGTCCGCTCGGGAAGCATGGCCACGGCGACGATGGAGATGGCGCGCTCTCGCGCGTCTCGCGCGTCCTTGCTGCCAAACACCACGGTGCGGCTGCTGCAAGGCTCGTCGACCGGGCACACGCGCAGCTCGCAGAGGTCGAGACGTTCGTCGGTGACGAGCTCCACGATCGCGGTCGCGCCGCGTCGCCGCGCCTCGTCGAAGGCGTCGACGTCCCGGGGTAGGTGCGGGGCCGGCATCACCACGACCGCCTGGCTCGACCCGAGGCTGCGCTCGATCGCCGCATCGAGCGTGTCGAGCGCGCTCCCTGCGAGACCGACGACGAACACGACGAGGGAGGCTTCTGGCGCCATCGGCGAGCGACGCATACCGCCTTTCTTCGACTCGCGATATGATCCCGGTGCCGTGCCCCGTGGACCCTTCTTTCCGACCGGAGCAATCGCCGGCGCCGCTGCACTCCAGGCCGTTGCGTGCGGCAACCAGGAATGGTCTTTCGACGACGGCATTGCCGACGTGGCCGACGCCGCGATCGACGCGGAGGTACCAGACGCCGCGTCGTGTGGGATCTGCGGCGAAGGAGAACGCTGCAAGGACTCCGCGTGCGAGTGTTTGTCCAGCCGAGTCCGCTGCGGGCAGACCTGCGTCGCCCTGGTCACGGATCCGAATCACTGCGGCGGGTGCGGATGGATCTGCGAGAGCACACAGGTGTGTCGCGGCGGCCGCTGCGATTGAACGAGGCGCCGTCTAAGGCCCGAACCGCTCCTGCACGCTCTTTTTCCGAGCGCGCCGCGACTACGCCTTGCTTCCGGGTAGCCGCACGGCGAACGTCGTGCCCGCGTCGGCGGTCGAGGTCACGTCGATCCTTCCGCCGTGTGCGGCCACGATCTGCGAAGCGATGTAGAGTCCGAGGCCCAGGCCGCTGCTCTTGGGGTCTACGCCTGGGCGGCGGACCATGGGCTCGAAGATGGTCCGCAGCACGCTCGGCGAAAGGGGCGGGCCGCCGTTGTGGATGGCGATCACCACCTCGTTGCCTTGCTTTTTTGCGGTCAAACGCACGCGCTCGTCTTTCGATCCGTAGACGATTGCGTTGCGGAGCAGGTTCGACAGGACCTGCGCGATGCGATCGCCGTCATACTCGCCGCGCAGATCGCCGTCGAGCGTGCACGCGAGTCCTTCGGGCCGGAGCCCTTCGAGCTCGGCGATCACCTGTTCGCACAGCGGCGCCAGATCGATCGGCGCGCGCACGACGGGAATCAGATCGCCGAAGCGCGTCCGAGTGAGGTCGAGCAGATCGCCGATCATGCGGTTCATGCGCTGCGCGCTCTGGAGCATGCGCGCGGCTACCTGCGCGCTCTGCACGGAGAGCTCTGGCGCCTTGCCGAGCAGGGTCGCTCCCGTGACGATCCCGGCGAGCGGATTGCGGAGGTCGTGGCCGAGGATGCCGAGAGACTGGTCGCGGAAGCTGTCGGTCGTACGCGTGAACTGATCCACGGCCTCGGTGAGTGCCTCGTCGATCGCCTCGTTGAAGCGGAGAACTCCACTCGGATCGGTCCCGCGCGTCTGCCAGAGGCGCAGCACGCTGGCCCGCAGCGCGCGATACTCGGCCACCATTTGTCCGAGCTTGAAGCCAAGCTCGATGCGCAAAGCGGCGTGCAGCTCGCCGATCGCGCCCAGGCGTTTGGCCTCGCCGCGCCCCTTGGACTTTTCGGACTGCTCTTCGTGCGTCTGGCGCGTTCGCATGTCCGTAACGATCGCAGTCAAGATTGGATCGGCGTGATCGCGCAGGTCGGCAACCGTCGCGCTGCTGTCGGCCGGGAGGAGCGAACGTGCGAACGTTTCCCACTCGTCCACGATGACTTTCCGTTCGGAGTCGATGAAGTCGGCCAAATCCATGCTTCGACGTATAGCACGCGGGCGGCGGCAGCCGCGGGGTACGGGAGGCCCGCCGGCCGGCCCAGCATCACGGGCTCTTTAGACTGCGTCGACCACTTGCCGCCCGTTCAGGCCCGGCAAGCCTTCTCCGGCACGACAGACCCGAGCACGTCACGTGCTCGGGCCCACGTGGTGATCCCGTACCGGTCGTTCGCCAGGTCGAAGAGCTCGGCCCTGCCGCCGAACATGTCGCGTAGGTACTGCATCCCCTGCCACACCGGGAACACCTCGCCCTCCTGCGGAAAAAAGCGACGGGCGAACGCGATGAGCCGCTCCAGCCGCTTCAGGCTGCCGGCGCGCAGCAGCTCGAACTCCGTTCCGGTGAGCTCGGTCATCAGCGCGGCGAGTTGCCGCGCGGTGATCTGGTCGCCGGCGATGCGCAACGTGCGGGGCGCGTCGGCGTCGAGCGCGGCGTACGCGGTGAACCCAGCCACGTCGTCCTTGCTGGTAAAGTCGAGCCGCTGGTCGGCGTTTTCCCAGTAGAGCACCCGCCGCAGCTTGAACAGCACGATGGGCGCCTGGCCGGTGAGCATGTCGGTGAAGGCGCCATTGAGGATCGAGGTAGCCGCAATCGGCGCGGCGCCGAGCGTTCTGCCAAACTCTCGGCGCAGATCGAAGTTGCGGTTTTCGCCTTCCGGCAGCCTGGTGAAGTCGGCCGCGTAGTCTGACGGAATGAAGCGCGGCACGCCTGCCTTCACGGCCGCTTCGAGCAGCTGCGTCTGCGCGTCCACGATGACGGGGCGCAATCCGCTCAGCGCCGAGACCACGCACGCAGCGCCCTTGCAAGCTGCCGAGAGCGCGGTGGCATCGTCGAAGTCCACCTCGATGACTACGACGCCCAGCCGTTCGAGCTCTGCCCGCCGCGCCAAGCTCGCGCCGTATCGAACCAGCGCGCGTACGTTGGCGCCGCGTAGCACCAACGCCTTGGCAATCCGGCCGCCGAGATCACCCGTGGCGCCCGCGAGAACGATGGCTGGTTTCAGCGAGCCCATGCTGGCGTCTTGCATCCGCGCAACGTAGCAGCGCCGGCTGCCCTCGCTTGTCCGGAGACTTCCTTTCTGGCGCGTTTCCGAGCGACCGTGGCGGCGGCGCTCGCGTCGGCTCACTCGGCCGGCGGGTCGTCTTGGTCGTCGCGTGGCGGTGCGCTCTCACCAGTCCACCAGGCGGGGGCGACGGGCCGCGCCAGCAGGAGCTTCGACGTTTCGATCGAGTGCCGCGTGCGCGCGGCGGCGCCAGTCTTTGCGTTGGGGGGCCGCACCGCCATGTCCGGCAAACTATCCACGCCGTGTCGGGGCGCAACCTTGGAACGAGGCGGATTGGTCGAAGCGTTCGTGTCAGGCGTCTACCGCGCACCGGTAGAGCGTGGTGGCCTCACGTGCCATGTGCTCGCGTAGTTTCTCGACCAGCTCCCGCGCGTTTTCGAGGCGCGAAACGTGGAGATCGTTGCCTATTCCGAGCTCGACCAGCTTGCGCCGGAAGTAGCGATGGTCGCCAAGCAGAAGCTCCGCCGCCGTGGGCTCCGCCAGCGCCATGACCGGGAAGAAACGCTCTTCTTCGCGGTCCATGTGTGCCACCACCGCTTGCTCGAACCCGGTCCACAATGCTGCGATCGTTCGTCGCTCGCCCGTGGCAAACGCAGCGAGGACCTGGGCGAACTGCAGGTCGAGCAGCTGATGCTCGGCCGTTAGCGCCGCGCGGGAGGGGAGCGGGGCTCGATCGGGGTTGCTCATCGTCGGGTGGCTGCAGACACCGTGCCAAACCTGACGCCGCACGCCCATCGCCTGGCAGCATCGAACGCTCGCGGACGCCGCACCA
>JAYUXI010000596.1:0-6977 GCA_043753085.1 Myxococcales bacterium
TCCGAGGCGCTGCGGGATCTGGTCCGCGCCGAGATCGTGAAGAGTCACGTCGAGCGTGGCGTCGACTCGGTCGCGTCGCTCACCATCGTGTACAACCGCACCCACCAGGAAGTGAGCGAGCGACTGCTCGAGATGCAAAATACGATGGGCGAGCGCGTACGCTCCACCATGACCGTGCACCTCGGCCACGACTTTTGCATGGACGTAATCGTGATGAAGGGCCCGTCCGACGAGCTGCAGAAAATCGCCGATCGGCTGCTTGCCACCCGCGGCGTGAAACACGGCGGAATCCACATCATCACCGACATCACCAAGCACGTGATGCCGAAGACCGGTTAGCTCGCCGTCACCGCGGCGTGGGACGAGCATGCAATCAGGGCGGCGCGACGAGCGTGAGCTGCAGGGCGAAATCACCCTTCTTGTTGGTGCCGTTGCCGTCGACTGTAAGATACACGGTCTCGTTTGCGGTGACGTTCGGGATGTCGAGCGCGCTGCCGAGCGTGCAGGCGATCTGCGAGCCGTCGGTGACTTCTTCGCACCGGGTGCGCGCGTACAGCGCCGTCTTGAACGAGGCCGAGACTACCTCGACGCGGATGCTGCCCGCGGCGTGCGCGACCAGCGCGTAAACGCGATCCGGGCTGCTGGCGCCGGTTTCGCCGTCGCACTGAATCCCCGTGTGGGCGCTGCTGGCGTTCTGTGTGCTGCCGGCGAGGGTGAAGGGCGCTGCCCACAAGTGCACGACGACGCCGGGGCAGACGCTGCCGCGCAGCGGGTTGCCGCCGGCTACACATCGATCGCAGCCGTCGCTCGGATCGTCGTTGCCGTCGTCGCAGCTCTCGCCGTCCTCGACCACGCCGTTTTTGCAGCGATCGGTGCTGGTGTCGCGACCGGCGTCGCGCGGCGGGGGCGGGCTGCCGTCGTCTTCGGGAAAGCCGTAGTCGCCGTCTTCTTCGAAGTCGTCGAAGCAGGGCTCGCAGCGATCGTAGCCGCTGCCGTCGTCCCGACAGAACTGCGAGCCCTCGTCGAGGTTCTCGCAGCGGCAGTAGATCTCGGCGCCGGGCTTGCAGGCCTGGCTGCCCGGGCCGTCTGCGTTGCCGGAAGAGCACGCCACGGCCACGACGACGCCGAAAGCGGTGAGCAGAAAGGAGAGGTGCGTCTTCATTACTTAACGAAGAGCATCTGCACTTCGAAGTCGCCCGACTCGCCGTTGTTGCCGTCGACGACGAGGGTGTACTGCTGGCCGTCGGCCAAGCTCACGATCGGAAGGTCGAACGATGCGGGATCGGCGCTGACGGTTTGCGCACACAGGTCCAAATTCGAGGCAGGATCCGCCGAGTTGCAGACGGTCCAGGTCGTGGCCTTGGCGTAAAAGGTCGGACTCAAGATCGAAACATACAGCTGGCCGCTGCCGTGGGCGATGAGCTGGTACACGTGATCGCCGCCGTCGGGCTGGGCGCCGGGCCCGCCGAGGGCCGAGCATCCCGACGGAACCGAGTCGAAGGTATTCTGGACGCCGATCAGTTTGGTCGGGTTGGTCGAACCGGTGCCGCGCGGATCGCCAGGCGTATCCACCCACAAATGCACCGGCTGCCCGGGGCACTGCAGCGCGCTCGGCGGGTTGCCGTCGAAGTTCGTGCAGTCTGCACTGCAACCGTCGCCGTCGACGTCGTTGCCGTCGTCGCAGACCTCGTCTTGGTCCGCGATCGTGTCGCCGCAGAACGCGCGCTCCGTGAGCGTGGCGGTCACCTTGTAGTCGCCGGTGCCGTTGGGTCCGGCGGCGCCGTCGACGACGAGCCAGTAGGACTCGCCGGCCACGACCTTGGACGTGAAGTCCGCGCCTTGGCCCGCGCCGGCTGCCGCGCACGCCACCTGCGCGCCCGCGGCGCAGTCGCCACGGCGCAGGTACACGATGGGCGCGTAGCCGGCCGTGGACGACGTGATCTCGATCTTCAGATCGCCGCGGGCCGAGGGCACGATCCGGTACACGTGGTCTGGCGCGCCACCGCCCGCGGCGCAGGCGGCGCTGCCCTTCGCGTCGTCGGCGGCGCCGTCCGTGCCGTTGGTGAGCTCGATCGGAGCGCCGGGCGGCACCGCCACCAGCTGCCCTGGGCAGGCATCCGGACTTTCCGGAGTGCTTCCCGAGCTGGACGACGAGGGACGCCCCGAGCTCGACGACCCCGGCTCGGGCAGCTCGCCCCCGGGGCACTCTTCGGACCCGCCGACACTACACGGAGTCGAGTAGCCGCTGCCCTCGTCGTTGCACAGCTTGGTGCCGGTCTGCAGGTTCTGGCATTTGCACACGACGTTGGTGCCGGGAGCGCAGATGCGATCGTCGGGCTCGGTGGCCGGATCACTGGAACAGGCGAGCCCTAGACCTGCGGCCAGCACCAGCGCGAACCCTGCGCGTTTCCACGAAGCAAACAAGTTCATGACAGATCCGATCGAGAAGTGCGCCGCCGCAGCGCCGCCAAGACCACCAGCATAGCCGACCCGAGCGCCGCGGCGAGACCGGCGTACGTGCCCTGTGGCGATCCGGGAGCCGCCGTGCAGCCGCCGTCGTCCGCCGGCTCGGCGGCGGCGGCTTCGCTGCAACGGGCACCGAAGCCGCCGCGCGGCTCGACCGAGCAAGAGGCCGAGCGCCCGGCCGGGTATATCGTGCAGAGTGCATCGACGTCGTCGTCGCTGACGTCGCGGCGGACCGAGCCTGGCGAATACGTGGGCGCCATCAGCGCATTCTCGTCGTCGGAGTGGGCGATGCCGAGGAAGTGGCCGATCTCGTGCACGACGATGCTTTGCACGTCGTACTCGGCGTCGGTTTCCGACAGCGTCACGTCGTTGAAGGCTGCGTTCACGGCGATGTCGGCGTCCCAGATGGCGCCGTCGCCGTCGTACGTGACGGTGGTGGTGGCCAGCGTGCCGTCGATGCCACGATACGGCCACTCGTCGTCGCGGAAGAACACCACGTTGACGTTGGCGCCGTCCTTGTTGGCCTGCGGCAGCTTGCACGGGACGTCTGCGGTGGCCGAGATGGCGATCGAGGCGGTGCTGCCGTCCGGGCACTCGTGCTCGCTCCAGGTGGCGAACGCGCTCAGGATGGCCTGCTTGGTGTCTTCCGGCACCAGCTTGGCGGTGCCTTGGGCCTGGAAGCTGAAGCCGACGCAGCGGCTTGGCCACGCCAACGGCGTGCCCTCGATCACGCACTCGTTGTCGTCCTTCGCGCACTCCTTTTCCGCGGTGGTGCGGCAGGTGGTGGTGCGGCAGAACGCGCGGGCGGGCGCGGGCGCGGACAGGCCGACGAGCAGGCCCGAAGCGAGAAGGAGCGTGGCCGTGCGCACATTGTGAGGCTAGCAGCTCTCTGGATCGACTACGACATCGCGGATGCAGTGGGCCTCCAGCGTCGTCGTCGGTCTCGTCGCCCTCCTGCACGCCTGGTTCTTGGTGCTGGAGATGTTCTTGTGGACCAAGCCGCTCGGCCTCAAAACCTTCGGGCAAACGCTGCAAAAGGCGCAAGACTCCGCCGTGCTCGCGAGCAACCAGGGCCTGTACAACGGCTTTCTGGTCGCCGGGCTGGTCTGGGGCTTGGTCTGCACGGATCCCCACATGGCCTTCCAGCTCCGGGTGTTCTTCCTCGGCTGCGTGATCGTGGCGGGCGCCTACGGCGCGTACTCGGTCAACGTCCGCATCCTCTTCGTGCAAGCCGTGCCGGCCGCGATCGGTCTGGCCTTGCTGGTGGCGTCGCGATGAGCATCCAGTGGTACCCCGGTCACATGACCAAGGCGCGCAAGGTGCTCGCCGAGTCGTTGCCCTCGCAGGACGTCGTCATCGAAGTGCTCGACGCGCGCCTCCCCGGCGCCTGCTCCAATCCGGTGCTCTCCGAGCTGCGTGCGCGCAAGCCGTGCATCAAGGTGCTCACCAAGGCGGATCTGGCCGATCCCAACCTGACCGAGGCCTGGGTTTCTCACTACCAGAACGCCCCGCGGCCCATCCTCCAGACCGCCAATGGCTTTTTGCCCGCGGGCGAGGTGCGCGCGCTGGCCATTCGCCAGGATCGCGGCGCCGACGTACGCGCCCGGATCTTTGCACTCTGCAAGGAGCTGGCGCCGCGCGGGGAGTCGAAAAAGAGCGTGCGCGTGATGGTGGTGGGTGTGCCCAACGTGGGCAAATCCACCCTGGTCAACACGCTCATGAACCGCAAGGTCGCCAAGGTCGGCGACGTGCCCGCAGTCACCAAGTCCAAGCAGGTGGTCACCGTCGGCAACGGCATCTTGCTATCGGACAACCCCGGTCTGCTCTGGCCGAAGATCGAGAACGAGCAAGACGGCCTCCGCCTCGCGTTCGCCGGCTCGATTCCCGACACCGCCATCGACCTCGAGACCATCGCGTTGTGGGGCGCCGAGTGGCTGCTGCCGCGCTACGGCGCCGAGCTCGTGGCGCGCTACAAATTGACCGAGCTCCCGAAGTCGCCAATGGATCTGATCGACGAGATCGGCCGGCGCCGCGGCGCGCTGCGTGCGGGCGGAATCGTCGACCGCCACAAGGCGGCCGAGGCGCTCATCCGTGACTTTCGCAGCGGCACGCTGGGACGCATCTCGTTGCAGGTGGCGCCGCGGTAGCGGTCGCGTCGAGAACTTCACGCGCCTGGCGCAGCAGGGCGTCGGATGTGAAGGAGTTCTGCGGGAGGAGAGGTCATCCTGGGAGATACCCGCTGCAGAAGGGCGTCGTCGGTGTATCCGGACGCGAAGAGGACATGACCGCATGCCCACCAAAGCAAAAACGTGGATCCAGCGTTTCGGCTGAATCCACGTCTTTTCCCGTCCTGGGTTCGGTTGCGCGGGTAGGATTTGAACCTACGACCTTCGGGTTATGAGCCCGACGAGCTACCAGGCTGCTCCACCGCGCGTCAGATGGGAACCTCTTAGACGCTGGGTGGACGCAGTGTCAATCGCGATCGTGCGGCGGTCGCGTTACTGCCATCCGGTCGCTGCGATGACCCACGGGATCGCCTGGGTGGCCATGGTCGTGTGCAGCGCATCGCTGGCGTGGAACGCGCAGCCCACCTCGACCGACTGCGTGTTGTTCTCGTCGAACAAGCGCACGTAGAGCCTGTCGTCCGCGGGGCGTTGCGGGTCGTTCTTCAGGTCGTTCAGGGCGGTCGTGAGCTTGGTTCGCTGCTCCGTGTTCTGCGCAGGCCAGGCCGGGGCGGCCGGGTACGAGTTCTTGACCTGCGGGCCGACCATCATGAAGATCGACGCGTTGGGGTTGCGGGTGCGGGCGGTGTCGACGAGGTTGCCGAGGTCGACCTTGAAGCCCTCCGCGTCGATCACGTGCGGGTAGGGCGCAGCCGGAGCCCCGTTCGGATCTTCGAAGTCGGCGCCGCCGAGCAGGATCAGCACGACATCGGCCGGGCGCGCGGCGGCGGCCCAGGTGTTGCCGGGCGCGTCACCGCCGCGCAGCGGGTTGATGCGCGGATAATACGTCGCGAACTTCTGGTCGGTGTCACCGCCCGCGTTGGCGGTGATGCCGATGGCGGACATGCCCAGCAGCGACAGCTCTGCGTCGAAGCGAACCGACAGCTTGTACGGCAGGCTCTGGCGTGCATCGTGGTACAGCGACACGTCTTGGCAGTTGCGCGAGCCGTCGTAATTGCCGCCGGTGGCCAGGGGCAGAAAGTTCGGCGAATCGACGCCGTAGCCGTTTGTGGTCGACTCGGTGAGCACCTCGATCACGCGGGTCGGGCGCGCGGGCGGCGGCAACAGTTTCGGCGCGGCTCCACCCGTGATGGTGAACGACTTGAAGTTGTTCACGCCCTGCTGCGGCTCGGTGCGCCGGATCACGCGCAGGGTGTGGTCGGCGTCGGTGAGATTGGCCGCCAACGTGTACGAGGTGACGGCGTCGTTCGTGATCACCAGCGCGGCGGTCTGGCCGGCGAGCACCGGCTGCAGGACGTCGTCGATGACGATGTCGTAGCGGCTGGTGCCGCTGGTTCCTCCGGTCTGGCCGATCATCGCGGTCACGCCGGTGCCGCGAAAGCGCAGCACGGCCTGGGTGCCGGGCCACGAGGTGGTCGGCCCGTCGTCGAGATCGTCGTCGTTCAGATCGCCCCAGCGACCGAGGTACTGCACGGCGCTGGGCGGCTCGACCACGCCGCCGTCGCTGGCGTCGGTAGCTTCGCCCGCGTCGGAGCCTGCGTCGCCTGCCGTTGCATCGGGCCCTGCGTCCTGTTCGCCGCCGGAGCTGGACGAGCCACCGGAGCTGGACGAGCCACCGGAGCTGGACGAGCCGCCGGAGCTGGACGAGCCGCCGGAGCTGGACGAGCGGTTCCCGCTGGAGCCGCTGGACGCCACGCCGCCGTCCGCATCGCCGTCGTCGTCGCCCGCGTCGCCCGCGTCACCTCCGCACGCGTAAGAGGACGCGGCCAAGCCGCTTGCCAAGAGACAAAACCTAAACCAAGAAGAAATCCGCATTCCGTTGAGCTAAGCATTGTCCTGCGCTCGTCAATTGCAATTGCTCGGCACACCAGCAACGCTCGCCACGCTGCGCGGGTCGCTCTACCGTGACGGCCATGAGCTTGCTCGCATCGCGCACGGTGGTTTCCGCGGCCTGCCTTCTCGGCGTGGCGTGCGGCAAGAAAGAGGGCACGGACTTCCCGAAGCTCGTGTCGTGGGAAGGCACCGCACGGATCGAGGTGCAGTCGAGCGGCAAGCCCGGCACCGTCACCGTGGCCAAGCGCGGCGACACCTATCGCTTCGAGGCGCCGCAGCACACCGGCGCGTTTGGCAGCTACGGCGGCGCCGAAGGCCCGCGCTGCTTTCTGTTCGACCAAAAGGCGCGCACGCTGACGCTGGTCGTCGACGCGTCCAGGCAGGCGCTCGACTACGACGTCACCGTACTCGACGGCATGGCCAGCAAGGAAAGCGCCGCACCGTTCGAGCTGAAGGAGAGCGGCCGGCAAGGCACCGTGGCCGGTTTCCCGTGCG
>JAYUXI010000597.1:0-2831 GCA_043753085.1 Myxococcales bacterium
TCGGCAAGAGAGCCACCTCGAAGAACGGAACGCCGCGCCGTCGCCGCAGCGACTCAAGCTACGTGATCGGCAACGTCATCGTGGCCCACGAAATTCGGCCTTCGAATTGGCCAAGCGCCACGCCAGCCAGCAGCTGCCGAGACGCTGACCAAGCGACGGATTGCGCACCGGTAGGGCGGAGAGCAGCTGCGACTGCGAGCGAATGCCGAGCAGGTTGCGCAGACGCTGGGCGGTGGGCTCATCGATCCCGCGCGTGGTGAGGCGCCCACCGCTCGACGTCTTGTGGACGAAGATGCTGCCGCGCTGCACGTGGCGAAGATGCGGCGCGAAGTCGGACGCGAGGCCCTGCGGCACGCGCCCGCGGATCACGAGCAGCTTGCCGCCGCGGATCGAGATCCAGAACAGCTCGCTTTGGCGACGCAGCCACCAAAGAAACGTGCCCATGACGAGAGCCAGCCCGACCAAGATCTCCACGCCTGCATTCGTACTGCCTTCCCGCACGTTGCGCCAACAGCGACGCGCATCTCGATCCGCGCTCGCGCATCCAAGCCCGCCGCGAGCGCGAGGCAGCCAACTTGTCCTCGGACCAACGCGTCGAGGCGAAGCGCTCGCTTCAATGGATTGCGCGCAGCTGCGAGCGGTTCGGCCACTGCACCACCAGCGCGTTGGCGCATCAAAGCGAGGTTCGCACGGAGCGACGCACGACCAGCAAGCGAGCCACAGCACTCGCCTGCTACGCTGCGACGCGTGCTCGACGTCCTCCGCAGTCACCCTTTTGGTGTGGAAGCTTTCTTTCGCCGCTCGCTGGTGCTCACGTACGCGATGCCAGCGGATTTTTTGCGGGCGCAGATCGGCCCAGGGCTCACCCTCGACACCTACGACGGGGACTGGGGTTTCTTGGCCATCGCGCTGGTGCAAACCGAAGCGTTGCGACCGAAGGGCTTCCCGCGCTGGCTCGGACGCGACTTCTTCTTGAGCGGCTACCGTATTTTCACGCGCTTCGTTCGGCCCGGTCAGCCCACGCTGCGTGGCCTCCGCATCCTGCGCAGCGACACCGACCGACCGTCGATGGTTGCGCTCGGCAACGTGTTCACGCACTACAACTACGCGCTGGCCGACGTGACCACGCGCGCTACGGATGCGCGCTTCGAAGTGCAGGTACGCACCGCCGGCGCGGTCGCCGATCTTCACGTCGACGCCGATCTGTCGGTACGGACCGCGGTCACGCTACCCGAGCAATCGCCGTTCCGCTCGATGCAGGACGCACGTACCTTCGCCGGTCCGTTGCCCTTCACGTTCGGCTACGACGCTTCTCGACGGCAGATGCTGGTCGTCAAAGGGGTGCGGCAAACCTGGGAGCCGCGGCCGGTGCAGGTCGTGGTGCATCACGCCACGTTCTTGGACCAGCTCCCGTTTGCCGGAGTCGAGCGCCGCTTGGCCAACGCATTTTTTCTCGAACGAATCCCGTACGCGTGGAAGCCCGGGCGGCTCGAGCCGCTCTCGTGAGCCGACCGCTTGGTGCAGTACGCATCTTTTCGTACAACTGGCCCACCTACCTCGCGACCTGGGGTGGGGCGCTCGGAGCGGGGTTGGTCGCCTGGCAACTGCGCGCCCCGCCGTGGACTTTGCTGCTCGGCCTCGGTGCCACGATTGCAGCAGGGTGGTCGCTGCTCTCCCTCGGCGTCTCGTACTACGTGTACGACTACTCGCCACTTTCGTGCGGCCGGTGGCTGCTGCCCCTGTTGCCTTCGTCCACCACGCGGTGGAGCGGCATCGACGCCGGCCTCGATGCCGAGGTGGCCTTGGACGCGGTCATGCCAGGGCAGTGCGCGGGTCGCATCGACATCTACGATCCGGCCACCATGGGCGCGGCGTCGGTGCGCCGCGCGCGGCAGCAAACGCTTCGCACCGTGCCCGCCGTCGCAGCGTCCCCCGGCGCGCTGCCTCTGGATGACGCGAGCTGCGACTGCGTCCTCGTGGTGTTCACCGCGCACGAGATCCGCTGCCAACCAACCCGCGAACGGTTCTTCGCGGAAGTGAAGCGCACGCTTCGCCCTGGCGGGCGCATGCTGGTGGTCGAGCACGTGCGCGACCTCGCGAACTTCGTGGCTTTCGGTCCGGGATGCTTGCACTTTCAAACTCGCCGCGAGTGGCTGCGTCTGGCGAGGCTCACGGGTTTGGCCGTGGCTCATGAACGACGCGTCACTCCCTGGATCCGAGTCTTTGCATTCGAGAAGGAGGCGAGCGCGTGATCGCCGCGAGTACGATGCACTTGCTCCTTCGTGCAGTCGGCGCCAGCTTGCTCGCCTTGGCGCTCCTGCACGTGGTGCTTTGGCGCGTGCTGAAGTGGACCGAGGAGCTCACGAAGCTCACCCCGCTCACGGCCCGCGTGTTTTCGGTCCACCTGTTCTTCGTCGTGTTCGTGTTGGTGGCGCTCGGCCTGCTGGCGTTGGGGCGGCCCGACCTGCTCGTGGCACGGAGCGATCTCGCCCGCCTGCTGCTCTACGCAATCGTGGCTTTCTGGGCGGCCCGACTGCTGGCGCAACCGCTCGTTTTCGACCCGGTGCTCGCCCTCGGGTCGAGTTGGCGCCTGCCGCTTCGGCTGGTCGCTTTTGGCGGCTGGTCGTTCTATCTTCTGGTGTTCTTGGCGGCTCTCTTCGGGCAGCTGTAGCCACAGCCGTCTTCACGATGTTCGTCGCGCCCTTCGATTTCCGGTCGCATCTGACGTGGCTCCGCATCGGGATTGCGCTCGTGTGGCTGGTTTTCGGCCTTCTGTTCAAGGCGCTCGACGTGATGCCCAGGCATCGAGAAATCGTCGGCAGAGTCATCGG
>JAYUXI010000598.1:0-2817 GCA_043753085.1 Myxococcales bacterium
TCTTCGCGCTGCAAGGGCGTCGTGCCCTCGGCGTCGTTGTCCGCGCTGCCGCCATCTGGCTGCGTGGGCTTGCCGCCGGAGCTGCTTGCCGCCTGGCTCGATCCGGAGGAGCCGCTGGCCGGCACGTCGGTGCAGCACTGCACATCTTCGGCACCAGGACAGAAGCCCGGCGTGGACGTGCCGCCGAGATCGGAGCAGGCGCTCGTGGTGATGCACTCCCCGATGGTACCGGTGCCGTCCACGGTGCAGGCGGGGCCGCCGCCGCTGCTCGAAGAGGAGCTGCTACCGGGCTCGGTGTTGCCGAAGCGGTCGAGGACACTCTGTGCATATGCCACGCGATTGCCCGTGGCGCATGCGGGGCAGCCTTCGTACTTTGCTTTGAACACGCTGACGGCCACGGCGAGCGTGGTGGCATCTTGCAGCGGAGCCAGCCCGTACCCGGGAAACGTGGTGAGCTCGAACCAGATGAATTTGAGCTGTAGGTCGAGGGTCTTGGCGATCTGGCCTTGCTCGGCGGCGTAATCGAGCACGTTGTCGCCGGGGGTGGTGTCCCAGCGGGCGCCTGCCGACCACTGCGCGATTCCACGGCCAGGTCCGCCGCCGATCTGGCTGATGGTGGGATCGAGACCGGACTCGGCGTCGAGGTTGCCGACGATGCCCGCGCTCTGGATGTTGGTCAGGCCTTTGAGCCGGAAGAAGTCGAACGCCGGCTTCTCGTTGGGGAAGGTTTGCAGCGGCTGGGTGGCTTCGTCGATTTCGCCCTCGGCAACGTCTGCGCAGCCCGCCGCCGCGAGCATCGGAAACAGGAGCGTCACTACTTTACGACCTACCCGAACGCGCGTGGCCTTGACCATGCACCAAGCCTAGCGGAGACGCCGCGTTTCGGGGAAGTGCAGCAGCTGCATGGGCATTCGGCTGGAAGACACGCCCCGCTACGGATCCATTCAGCATCTGCGCGGTGCACGGCGGGCACGTACCGCCGGATCTCCGCGCTGCCGCGACCGAAGGACTCGCGCATCGGGTTGCTGCGAATCCCCGTGCGCCTGGTAGCCTCCCTGCGTTTCTCCGGAAACAACACCGACGACAAGCAGCGCGCGGCGTGTGAGTCGTTGCTCACCACGCTGTGCCAGCAGTCGCAGTTCCCGAAGGAAGGCGAAGTCCACTGATGCGTGTATGATACTTTCTTTACCGTTTCGTTCCTCACGCGCAACGAAGCCCAGGTCGAGTTGACGGCTACGCAGTGATCACGTCTTGGCTACGATGCGAACGGCGGTACCGTAAGCCAGCACCTCGGTGATGCCCTGCGAAAACTCGGTGGCGTCGTATCGCATGCCGATGACCGCGTGTGCCCCGAGCGCGGTAGCATGCGCGTGCATCAGCCCGTAGGCCTCGTGCCGCGCCAGCTCGCATACCTCCGAAAACTCGGCGATGTTGCCGCCGCCGAGCGACTTCAAGCTGCCCATGAAACCTTGGCCGAGCGTAGGCGAGCGCACCACGAGCCCGCGTACGATGCCGAGGTACTCGGCGATCCGGTAGCCATCGACTTCGTTGCCGGTGGTGACGACGAGCCCTTGCGTGAGTTCTGCACCAATACGATACGCGCTGGGTTTGGCCATGAGCACTCATACCCGCAAATTCGCGCAGGGGCGATACGAGATCCCAATGAGTTACGTTGCACTCGTTCTGGTCGAAGGCTGCCACAAAGCCAGCGCGCCGCCGCCCGAACGCATGCTTCCGGACGCTGGATCTGCGCGCGCGGCGCCCCACGCGGCGGAGCGCTCGCGCGGCGCCCACGGCACGTCCACGCGGCGCCCACGCGACAGAAGTGCTCGTGGAGCAGCACGGCTTGCATACGCGAGGCCGTTACTCGTGTGCTCGCGGGTGAAGCAGCGTTGGGCCAACTGCGTTCCCGACGAGGCGCGGGGCTGGTCACGTACTCACCGAGCGCGTCGATGGCACCCGGCCCATTTGCGGAGTAGGCGTCAGCTGTTTGCGGCATCGTTCTTTCTCGAGAGAGTCCGCAAGCATCTTTCGATGTTCGCGCCCGCCATCGCTGGACGCGGCCTACAGCGGCGCTGTCTTTCGCAACGCAGGCCGGCAATCGCGCCGCGGCCGACTGGTCGGCGAAGACACGTACCAGGGCCGGCGTGTCGGCGTTGCGACTCGGCGTGCCGACGCGGCACACGACTTGCCCGGCTGGCGCGACTACCCAGGACCCTGACCCTTGCAACGCACGGCGTGGCGCAGGCGCCGACAGGTGGCAATCATGGCGCCGCAGCGGCGGCACCGCGTGAGTGCCTTGGACGGAGCTTCGGCCGTGGGCGCTGCGCTCGCTTGCTCGCGCCGGCGCCGGACGATCACGCCGAAGCGCAGCCGCCGCGCGCCGAACGGCTCGGGCGTCTCGATTGGCCGCTGCCAGATGACGCCGCCGTCGGGATCGACGTGCGCATCGGCGCCTTCGAGCGGACGCTCGCGACGCAGTCGATCCCAGTCCAGACGTGCCATTGCTGCCTACCCTAGCAGCGACTCGAGGCGCCGCGATCCCTGCAAAGCGCCCGCGGCGCGGTGCGTGAAACGCGAAAATGGTGCGTCTCTATCGGGGCGCCCATCGCTCTCGACTCATGTTCCTCTCGCGGCGAAGGACTCGTACGCGCTCGGGCCGTGCGAGAAACGTGTATCCGATCTCTACCTTTCGTCGCGGCTGTACGCGCTGCCCCAACGCCAGTCGAGTCGGTCGTCCACGCCAGGACCGCTCGACGGAGCAGGTTTGTGCGGCGGCCAGACGTGGGGGCCGATGGTCTTTGGCGCAGCCGAAAT
>JAYUXI010000599.1:0-2816 GCA_043753085.1 Myxococcales bacterium
GGCCTCGACTTCGAGTGCGCGGACTTCCAGGGCGACGGCTTCGGCCGCAAGTCGCTGGCCGAATGCGGATCGAAGATCGAGCGATACAACAAGTGCAAGTGAGCCGCACCGGCGGCTCCCGCAGGAACTGAGTCAGCCAGCCGGTGGTTTCGGCCTAGTTGCCGATGCGCTCGGACGCGAGCAGGCCCTCGTCCACCTTGCGCAATGTCTCCACGAAGGCGCTCACCCGAGCGCCTTCGATCGTTTGTGTTTCCAGCGAGAGGCGTACGTCGTCCACGAGCGTGACGCCGCCCTTGCCCGCACCCACCTGGAAGCTTCGCTCGGCGCGCAGCCCAGGTGACTCGACGTGCAGCGGGCCGGGACCGCGCCCCAGCGTGAAGCCGGGCGGCAGGTCGATGCTGCGGCGCACGTGGTAGCGCACGGCGTCCCGCACGCTGAGCGTTCCCTCGCGCGCCAGCGAGTCGCCGTACCGCTCCAGCAAGGTCGAACGTTCGCCGCCGCTGTCGAAGTGCAGCGCCACGTGCCCCGGAACGATGAAGGTGACCTTCTTGTCGCGGCTCCCGGGGGCAGGCGCCTTCGGGTTTGCGGACACGGCAGTGTTCAGGCGCTCCGCGTAGGCGCCCGCCGTGAAGCGAGCACGCACGGCAACGCCGTTCTGATCCGAGTACGCCGCTTCGTCTACCGTGGCGCCGGCCACCCACGCCGACACCAGGCTGCGCAGGATGCGATCGCGCTCCTGCCCGACCACGCGCTCGAACGCGGCGCTGAGCTCCTGCGCGAGGTGACCGCGCAGCAAGATGGTGATCTCGCCCTTCGCGTTGCCGCTTCCGTCGAGCGCCATGCGAATGTCGACCTCGTCTTCGCCGACCTGGAAGGCGGTCTCGGGCAGCTTCTCGATGGCGCCGCCCGGCAAGTGGACCGCGAGGCGACCGTGCAGCTCGGGCGAGACGCGGCCCGCCGGCAACGGAGCGCCTGGTACGTCGGCGTCGATCCAGATGGGCGCCTTCGAATCACCCTGCGGTGGCACGAGCAGCAGCGGGTGGACGAAGCGGCCGGGGTGAGGCGGATAGCTTTCGCCGTTCGACCAGGGCTCTTGCTCGGCGACCACTACCTCGCTCTGGATGCCGACCGACTGCAGCGCCGCGCGCAGTACGAGCGAGCGCGATCCTTCGCGCACGGTGAGGATGCTGCGCGCGGTCTCGTTGGTCATGCCGTACGCCGAGCTGACGGAGAAATCGGCGAGGTTGCTGCCGATGGCGTGCGTGACGCGCTCGCCGACGGCGCGCACCAAGACGTCGACGTTGTGTGCGACGCTCGAGAGCTTCTTCTGGCTGTGCGGCGCGCCCTGCTTCGACTTGGCCAGCGCTTGCGCCGCGAACCGCGAAACCTCGGCATCGGGGGCAGTGATGCGCGCGCTCTCGTCGCCCATTGCCTGGGCGAGCTCGCGCCACGTGATGGTGGAGAACGAAACGTGCACGGTGCGCTCGCTGCGCGGGAGGTGGTCGCCGATCTTGCGGACCTTGGCGTGGGCTACGTGCGCGGTGAGCGTGCGAGTGTTGCCTTGCGTCGTCTCGGTAGCTTTGCCCCAGGACGGATGCAGCGCCATCTGCGCCGCCAGACCGACCGGATAGCGCAGCTCGAGCGAGGCCTCTTCCACCGCGGTACGCTCGGGCAACAAATCGGGCGAGTCGAAGCCGAGGTTCCAGGTGGGGCCGGGCAAGGCGAAGCCTTCGTAGACCGACAGCACGTAGTCGCCGGCCTCGAGCTGTGAGAGATCCGCGTGCGCCTGCGACGCCATCGGGGTCGGATCCGGCAGCAGCGTGCGGCCGTCTCGCTTGAGGATCCGGCGCAGCCGCACCGAGCTCGTGACCTGGCCGTAGACCGAGGGCCGGCGCGCATCGGCGTTGCTCTCGACGTCGGCCGTACCGGACAGCCGACGCACGTCGCCGATCCAGTAGTGCAGCAGGCCCCCGGCCTCGACCACGTACCGCTCGGCGTGATCGAGCACCAACGTGGGCGCATCGGCCGAGGCCGGGCTCTTGCGATCCTTGTCGACGGCGGCGCGCCCTTTTTCGTCGAAGTCGCGCACGAACTCCGGTGCCGAAGTCCGCGGTGCGAGCGCCGGCAGCGAAACGATCGCGTCCTCGCTGCGGACGGCGGCGTCGAACAGCGCCGCTTGCGAGGGCAGGCGACCGTCCGCCTGCGAGAGAAACAGGATCGCCAGCGTGCGCTCGCCGGGCGCTAGATCGCGGACGAGGGCGGCGACCTTCGCGGAGTCGCCGAGGGCGAGCGCGAGGCGCAGGCGCGCGTGCAGATCCGCCCGGGGCGCGCCACGAAGCACTGCGATGCGTTCGAGCTCGGCGAGCGCCGCGCGGGTCTTTCCGCTGGCGGCGAGGGCGGCTTGACACCGCGCATCGGTGGCGGCCGGACGCGAAGCACCGCAGGCCTCTTTGGCGAGCTCCACCACCGGCAGCTCGCGCTGCGCGAGGCGGATCTCGCGAGCGAAGGGCGTCGTCGTCGACGGCAGCAGGGCCTCCATCGGCCGGGCGACGTCGAACAGCCGGGCCTGCCGCGCGAGGGTCCACGCCGCGGCGCGCAAGCCGGGGTGGGCGTCGGACGTTTCCCAGGCGGTGCCAAGTGCGCGGAACGACGCGATGGCACGCTCCGCTTCGCCGCGTCGTCGTCCGGCGTTGTTGGCCAGCAGCAGCTTGGCTTCCCACGCGTTGGGCCACGCCACGAGCAGGCGCTCGAGGGCCTCACGCTGGCGATCCAGGCGGTCCGAATCTGCGAGGTCGGTGGCGCTTTCGAGCGCCAGG
>JAYUXI010000600.1:0-2811 GCA_043753085.1 Myxococcales bacterium
GCCGCCCGCAGACGATCGCATCCCCACGTTGCCGGGCCTGGTCGACCCGGCGCAGCGGGCGGCGGTGGAGCGCGCGCGCGCCGCGATCGAGCGGCTCCACCAGGAAGCCGCCGCACGGACCGTAGAAGCAGCCGCCCCGCCCACGGATCCCACGCCGCCGCCAGCGATGGAGCTGCCAGGCGTCGCTACCTACGCCATGACGCCAGACGAGGGCACGCCGGTCCCCTACGCCGAATCGTACGCAACGCCCCCCGTCCTGGAGCCCGTCGATTCGTCGTCGCGCCTGCTGTCAAGCGTGCCCGAGGCCGCGATCTCGCCGCCACTCTTGCCGCCGGTGGACGATCCTACCGAGCCGGATCTTCACGATGCACTGCAGCCACTCCGTCGCACGTACGCCGAGCGCATGCAGCATGCACGCAAAGCGCGCCTGCTCACCGGCGTCGTCTCGCTGCTGGCCACTGCTGCGCTCGTGCTCGTGGCGGGCCTCGGCGTCCAGGCGCTGCGGGGGCATGAAGCTCGCTCCGTCGCGCGGTCCGCGCCCGTTGCCACGCCGCCAGTCCTCGTCGCCCGCGTGCCGCCGCCGGTTGCCTCCAGCGCAGCGCCGGTGAGCGTGCAAAGCGCGGATGCGCCGTCGGTCGTGCCCAGCGCCGTGATCGCCGCCGCGAGCAGCGCGGCGGCGGCCGAATACCACCGCGGGGATCCCGAGCACCTTCCGGCGGTCGATCCGCGGCGCATGGTGGCAGACGGCGCGCATGCGCTCCGCCACGGCGCGCTCGGCAAGGCCGAGAGCGCCTTCCGCCACGCACTCGACAAGAACCCATACGACTCGGAAGCCCTGTCGGGCCTCGCCGATCTGGCACGGGTGCGCGGCCAGCACGACAAGGCGCGCGAGCTCTACGCGCAGGCGCTCAGCGTAAATCCAAACTACCTTCCGGCGCTGCTCGCGCTGGCCGACCTGGCCTGGGCCGCGGGCGACCAAGCCGAGGCGCGCAAAGGCTACGAGCACATCGTAGGACACTACCCCACGTCAGCGTACCCTTCGCGGGTGAAAAAGCGCGTGGAAGAGGCAGCGCCATGAGCAGAGTCGACAAGGCACTGGTCACGCTGCTGGCGTGCGTGGCTTGCCAAGGCCGGGCGCCACAAGGCGGCGAGAGCCGGCCGCCCACCTCCGGTCCGAAAGTGGACCTGTTCGACCTGTCGGGTGGTCTGCCAGAAAAGTCTGCCTCGAGCCTTCTGTCGCTGTCGTCGTCCCCCACCTTCGACGAGTTCCTTGCCCGCACCGCCCGCGCCGCCAAAGACGACGACACGCGGGGCGTCTACGTGACCTGGAACGGAACGCTGGGCTTGGCCCGGGCGTGGGAAGCGGGCACCGCGCTCGGCGAGCTGCGCAAGCGGGGTAAGAGGGTGCACTGCCATGCCCACGCGTACGACAATGTCACCATGCTCGGCGCGGCGCTCGGCTGCGATCGCATCGTCGTGTCGCCGGCGGGCGAGGTCGAGACCATCGGCATCGCCGCGCAGGTGGTGTACTTGCGCAAGTTTCTGGTCGAGGAGCTGAAGCTTTCGGTCGACATCCTCCAGATCGGCAAGTTCAAAGGCGCCGAAGAACCGCTCACGCGCGACGGGCCCAGCGACGAAGCGCGCGCTTCGCTCACCGGCGTGCTCCAGAGCTTCCGAGATAGCTGGCTCGAAGGGGTGCGAGGCGCCCGCGGCGACGCCGTGGCCACCGCAATCGAGCACGGCCCCTACGCGCCGCCCGAGGCCAAGACGCAGGGTCTGGTCGACGACGTCGGCTACGCCGACGACGTGCTGCGCGGATTGAAGGACGCGGTGGGCGCGTCCCGAGAGGAAGTCGCGTTCGGCAAGAATCCGAGCGGCATCAGCGGCTCCGATGCCGACCTCGGCACGCTGGTGCAAGCGCTCGGCGGCGACGACGCCGAGCGCGCGCCCGTCGCGTTGGTCAAGGCCGTCGGCAGCATCGCCATGGCGTCGGGCGAGGGCGGCATCTTCGGCGGCAGCGCCGGCATCACCGAGCGCGAGTTCGGCGCCACCGTGCGTAAGCTCGAAAACGACGCGAGCGTCAAGGCCGTCGTGCTGCGCATCGACTCGCCCGGGGGCAGCGCGCTGGCGAGCGACCTGCTCTGGCACCAGCTGATGCGGCTGCGCGCCAAGAAGCCGATCGTGATCAGCGTCGGCGACATGGCGGCCAGCGGCGGCTACTACCTCGCCTCCACGGGATCTTGGATCGTCGCCGACGCCGTCAGCCTGGTGGGTTCAATCGGCGTCGTCGGGGGCAAAATCGGCGTCGGGCCCGCGCTCGAACGCTTTGGCGTCCACACCGAGACCTTCCCGGCCAACACCACCGACCCTGGCGCAGCCGCCCGCGCCGCCTATCTGTCGCCGCTGGTGCCATGGGACGCGCCCACCAAAGAGCGCGTGTACGCGTCGATGAAAGGCGTATACGACCTGTTTCTGGCGCGCGTCGCCGAAGGGCGCAGGGTCCCGGTCGAGACCATCGCCGCGTCGGCCGAGGGCCGCGTGTGGAGCGGGCTGCAAGGCAAGGAGCGCGGACTGGTCGACGAGATCGGCGGCCTCACCCGCGCCGTCGAAAAAGCGCGCGAGCTGGCGCAGCTTCCGGCCGACGCGAAGGTGCGGCGCGTCGGCGAGCGCCCCGCCTGGCTCGAGGCCCTCGGCGACCGCGACGGCAGCGCCGCACGCGCAGCGGCCGCAGTTGCCACCCAGTCCCTGCGCACCGAGCTCGCCACGCAGCTGGCCGTTCCCGGGTGGGCCGACCTCGCCGCGGCGCCGATC
>JAYUXI010000601.1:0-6904 GCA_043753085.1 Myxococcales bacterium
ACATGATGAGGTTCGCGCATCTCCTGCGAGCATGCTAGCGCTCTCCTCGATGACTCGATCCTTGCTGAGCGACGTGTGGTGAGCGCCACGCAGCGTCCACTTCGCCTCGAGAGCGTCGACGGCATGGCAGCCGGCGTGGAAGCTGCGGCAAGTGCCCCAGACGGGTACGGCGGGTTGGCACTCTCCCGCGAAGGCCAGGGGGTAGTCGTCTACACGGCCGAGCGCGAACGCGACGACGTGCCCGTGCTTCTCAAGACTTCTCGCCGCACCCATCCCTCCCAGCGCGATCGTGAGCAAGCCGCCCACGAGTTCGCAGTCCTCACGCTGCTCGAGGGCGCCCCCGTCGCGAGGGCGCTGGGACTCGAGGAAACCAAGCGTCGGCCATGGCTCGTGCTGGAAGATCCAGGCGGACAATCGCTGGATCGACTCTCGGCCAGTTTTCGTGAGCCTGCGCTTGCTCTCGCCCTCGGTGCGAGAATTGCCGGTGCGCTGCACGAGGTGCACCGCTGCGGAGTCTTTCATCGCGGTCTGGCGCCGCAGGCCGTCTTGGTGCTGGACGACGGGAGCGTGCGACTCACGGACTTTCGCAGCGCGTCGCTGCTCCGCGTCGATTGGTCTGTCGGCGGTTTGACACGCCGCCCCGCGTACGCAGCCCCGGAACAGACCGGACGAATGAACCGGCCCGTCGACAAGCGCGCCGACCTCTACGCGTTGGGAGTGATGCTCTACGAGTTGCTCACTGGACGGCTGCCCTTCGAGGGTAGCGATCCACTCGAGTGGACCCACGCTCACATCGCCAAGACGCCGACTCCGCCATCGCAGCTCGACGGGCGGATCCCCGCAGCAGCCGACGCGATCGTGCTCAAGCTGCTGTCCAAACACGCCGAGGATCGCTACCACGGCGCCGCGGGGCTGCAGCGCGATCTCGAACGGTGCGCGGCGGCGTCGCTGCGAGGCGAACACGCCGTGTTCGAGCTGGGCGGGCAGGATGCCCCGGACGACTTTCGGGTGGCCCGCCGGCTCTACGGTCGCGAAGTCGAGATCGCCAGGCTCGTCGGCGGCTTCGACCGAGCAAGAACGTCCGGTTCGAGTGTCGTCACGTTGATCGGCGGCTATTCGGGCGTTGGCAAGTCTTCGCTGGTCGCGGAGCTCTATCAGCCCATCGTGCGCGAGCGCGGCCGGTTCGTATCCGGCAAGTTCGACCAATACGAACGCGACATCCCTTACGCGACGATCGCGCAAGCGTTCCGCGATCTGCTGCGTAGCTTGTTGTCGCTGGGAGACGACTCCCTGTCGCAATGGCGTCATCGCCTTTGCGATGCACTCGGCATCAACGCTCAGCTGATCGTCAACGTGATCCCCGAGCTCGAGCTCATCGTCGGGCCCCAGGCTGCGGTGTTCGAGCTCGACGCGCTGGAGGGGCAAAACCGGTTCGAGCTCGCGTTCGGAGCTTTCGTGCGCGTTTTTGCGCGGCCCGAGCACCCTTTGGTCGTGTTTCTCGATGACATGCAGTGGGCCGATGGGGCCACGCTTGCCTTGCTGAAGTTGCTCGCGCGGCCGGGGCAATTTCCCCACCTACAACTGCTGCTGGCATTTCGCGACAACGAGGTCGACGCCAGCCACCCGTTCGAGCTCGCCGTCGCAGCCATGCGTGCCGGGGGCGCGTGCCTCGACCCGGTGACCGTGCTGGATCTCGAGCCCGGGCACGTCTTGCAGCTCGTCGCCGACACCGTGTCGCGTCTTCCAGCCGACGCGGCGTCACTCGCCACCATGATCGGGACCAAGGCGGGCGGCAATCCGTTTTTCATCGGTGAGCTGTTGCAGGTGCTGCACGCGCGCGGCCTGCTTGCGTTCGACATCGAAGTGCGTGGCTGGACCTGGGACGACGCCGCGCTCCGGGCGCTCGACACCACGGACAACGTTCTCGACCTGCTCATCGGTCGCATTCGAATCTTGCCCGTGCGAACGCGGCGCGCGCTCGCGCTGGCTGCTTGCTTCGGCAGTCGCTTCGATGTCGGTACCCTGGCCGCGGCGATCGACGCGCCCGTCGAAGCGGTCGAGACGGAGCTGCATCACGCCCTCGCCGAGGGCTTCATCGTGACGGTCGACGACTCGGTGGGACCGAAGCGCACGTTTCGGTTCCAGCACGATCGCATCCAGCAAGCGGCGTACTCGCTCGCCGCAGACGAGCGAGCTGCCACTCACCTGCGGATCGGCCGAATTTTTCGGAATCGCCTCGAGGGCGGCGAAGACGGCGTGCTCTTCGATGCGACCAACCACCTCAATCACGCCGTTGCGCTCGTCGTGGATGCGGCCGAACGACAACGGCTGGTCGAGCTGAATCTGCGCGCAGGCCGGCGCGCCAAAGCGGCGATCGCGTGGGAACCGGCACGAGTCTATCTCGCGTCGGCCGCGTCGCTGTTCGGCAACGATGCGTGGACCTGCCACTACGCGACCACGTTCGCCGTGCTCCGGGAGCTCGCAGAATGCGAGTTTCTGGTCGGCCAGTTCGCGGCCGCCGAACTGCGCTTCGACGAGCTGCGGCGTCAAGCCCGAACCCGCGCCGAACGCGGCGACGTCGCCAATGCACAAGTAAAGCTCTGCATCGTAACGGGTCGATACGACGACGCGTTGCATCTCGGCCTCGAGGAGCTCGAGCTTTTCGGCGAACTGCTGAGCGCCACCGAGGCCGAGGTTGCCGAGACGATCCGCTGCGAGCGGCAGCGCCTCTCCGAGACTCTCACGGATCTCGATCTTCGTTCTCTCGTCGACCGTCCGGTGGTCACCGACCCAGAGCCGCGCGCGCGGATCGTGCTGCTTGCCAGTGTGGCGCCGGCGGTGTACTCGCGCCGGCCGTCGTTGTTTCCACTGCTGGCGATGCGGATCGTCAACCTGAGCCTCGAGCACGGAAACTGCGAGCACTCCTGTTTCGGATACAGCATGTACGCGATGACGCTCGCTGCGGGCGGCGACACCGCACGGGCGTTGACGCTGTCGGAGGCGTCCATCGCTCTCAACGAGCGGTTCCGGGATCCGAAGCTCCGTGGCACGGTCCTGCACATCCACGCCAATCACATCGTGTTTTGGCGCCGCCCGTACGCCGAGGCGAACGCAATCCAGGAGCGGGCCTACCTTGCCTCGATGGAGGTCGGCGATCTTACCATCGCTGCGTACGTCAGCTTCATGGGCGCGTGGCAATGTCTTGCGCGCGGCGAAACACTTGGCGAGCTCGATCGCGCGCTCGAGCGTTTCGACCGGTTCGCGGTCGAATCCCATCACGAAGCGGCGCAGCTTGCGGTGCAGTTGATGCGGCAGTTCGGTCGCGCGCTGGCCGGTCTTACGGCAAGTTCGAGTGCGCTTTCGGACGAGCGATTCGACGCCGACCAAGCCCGGGCCCGCATCGCAGCAGCGGGCTTCGACACGGGCTTGGTCATGCACGATCTCCTGCGTGCCATGCTGGCGTGGCATCACGGCGAGTATCTGGTCGCGGACTCATGGCTCGCGCGGGGATCGGCGAGCCTGCCCGCCGCGTCCTGTCTGCCGCTCGAAACTGCGTGGGCGCTCTTCGACGCACTCACCGCAGCTGCACTCTGGGATGCGGCAGCGCCGAAGGCGCACGCGGCGCTGCTCGGCCGGGTCGAGCGAGCGGAGGCGCGGCTGCGTGGCTGGGCGGCTGGCTGTCCTGCCAACTTCGAAGCCGAGCATGCGCTCGCGGCAGCAGAATTGGCGCGGCTCCAGGGGCGTAGCCGGGACGCAAGCAACGGCTACGAGCGAGCCGCCGAGGCCGCGCGACGCGAGGGTCATCTTCCTCTCGAAGCAATCGCCGCGCACCTCGCCGTTCGGCTCGCGCGCTCGGGCGAGCAGGCTCGCGCCACGCGCTGGTGGCTCCGTGACGCGCACTCGATTCTTTCGCAGTGGGGGGCGAGCTCGTTGCTGAGCATGCTGACCGCGGCGCATCCGGAAGTTCGCGCCGTGGAGTATCCGCTCACCGCGGACGCGGAGCAAGCCGCCGGGCAACAACTCGACGTGCTCACTGCACTCAAAGCATCCCAGGCGCTCGCGCGTGAGACCGCCGTCGACGGTCTCACCCAGGCGTTGCTGCGCATCGTTCTCGAGCATGCGGGTGCCCAGCGGGCAGTCGTGCTGCTGATGCAGCAGGGTCAGCTGAAGCCTGCGGGATCTGCATCGGTGGACGGCGACAGCTCCGGTGAGGTGCCCGAATCGATGGTTCGCTATGTCGAACGAACCGCTGGCCCCATCGTGCTTGCCGACGCGGCCACGGATCCTACGTTCGGCGGCGACGCGTACGTCGTCCGCGTCCGCCCGCGTTCGGTGCTGTGCTTGCCAATCCTCGTGCGGTCCCGCGTCGTCCTGTTGCTGTACCTCGAGAACAACCTGATCACCGGCGCGTTCGCGGCCGGGCGGCTTGCGTTGCTCGAGGTAGTGTCGACTCAGCTCGCGATCTCGCTGGAGAATGCCGAGCTGTATGCGGAGCGGCAGGAGCGCGCCGAGCACGCGGCTCGCCACGAAGCCGCTACCGCCGCTGCACTGTTCGAGCGGAGCAGGCTTGCGGCGCTGTTCGAGCAAGCGCCGGCCGCCATCGTGATGCTCGACGGAGCCGATCATGTCGTGACGCTCGCCAACGCCCGCTACCAGAGCATGGCGGGCAACCGTCCTTTGAGGGGGCGGACGATTCGCGACGCGTTTCCCGAGATGGCCGGACAAGGCTATTACGAGCTGCTGGACCGCGTGTTCGAGACCGGAGAATCGTTCGAGGCCCAAGGCGCGCTGGTGAAGTTGTCGCAAGGAGCAGACGACGCGCTCGAGGACTACTTTTTCGACTTCGTGTGTCAGCCCTTTCGAGACGCCGCCCACGCGGTGCAAGGGATCATGGTTCTTGCGTTCGACGTTTCGGACCGGGTGCGTGCGCAGGCCGAACGACAGGGGCTGATGGATCGCGAACAGGCGGCCCGGCGCGAGGCCGAGATCGCCAATCGTTCGAAAGACGAATTTCTCGCCATGCTGGGGCACGAGCTGCGCAACCCGCTGGCGCCGATCGTAACTGCGCTGCACCTGCTGCGGCTGCGCGACGGTGATCGGAACCAGAAAGAGCGTTCGCTCATCGAGCGGCACGTCACCCACCTGGTTCGTTTGGTGGACGATCTGCTCGACGTGTCGCGAATTACCAGTGGCAAAGTCGAACTGAAGCGTCAGCCGATCGAGATGGCGGAGGTCGTGGCCAAGGCCATCGAGATGGCCAGCCCGCTGCTCGAGCAGCGCCGCCACGAGCTGGTCGTGGCGGTACCCAAGCAGGGTCACATGGTCGACGGCGACGTCACGCGGCTCGCGCAGATCGTCTCCAACTTGCTCACCAACGCTGCCAAGTACACCGAGCCCGGTGGGCGCGTCACCATCGCGGCCGAGCGCGTTGCCGGCAGCCTCGTGCTCCGCGTTTGCGACACGGGAATCGGTCTCGCGCCCGAGATGCTACCTCGCGTATTCGACCTTTTCGCGCAGGAAGCGCAGGCGCTGTCGCGCTCACAGGGTGGCCTCGGTCTCGGCCTCGCCATCGTACGCAGCCTGGTGGGCTTGCACGGAGGCACCGTGTGTGCCGAAAGTCCGGGCCTGGGGCAAGGCACGCAGTTCACGGTTCGATTGCCGCTGCTCGAGGGTGCGACATCGGCGGCGGCCGCTCCTGCGTCGTTCGCGCTCGAGGTCGGCCCGACGGATCCTCCGGCTCCTCGGGCCGTGCTGATCGTGGACGACAACGAGGACGCGGCGGAGATGCTCGCGGTAGCGCTCACGAACTGGGGCCACACCGTCCGCGTCGCGCACGACGGACCGGCCGCGCTGCAACTCGTCGCGGACTTCGTACCCGACGTCGCACTCCTCGACATCGGTCTTCCCATCATGGACGGCTACGAGCTGGCGCGTCTGCTCAAGGAGCGGGCAGCTTTGCGGCACACGCGTCTGGTGGCGTTGACCGGCTACGGACAAGAGAGTGACCGACTGCTCACACGCAAGGCCGGTTTCGACGCCCACCTGGTGAAGCCCGTCGACCTGGATGGCTTGCGGACGCTGATCGATGGCTGTTCACGCCCGGCGACTCCCCCATGAGCTGACGATCCCGACCACGGCGATCTGCGTGGGCGAGCGGTCGGTTCACGCGTTGCAAGCGCGCTGCCGCCCCGCGACAATCACGTGGCCGTGAGGGCGGGCAACCGACCGAGCACGGCCTCTCGGTCTTCGTCGTACTTGACGAGCGTGGACAGTGCGGCTTCGGCCGAGGCCGCGTCGAGCGAGCCTTTGCCGAGCGTGAGCAGCGCGCGCGCGAAGTCGACCGCCTCGGAGATCGACGGGCGCTTGCGCAGCTCGAGCCGGCGCACGCGCTCGCAGAACACTGCCAGCTGCGCGGCGAGGGCAGCGCCGAGACCGGGCACGCGCAGCTCGAGGATCTTCTGTTCGCGCGAGGGCTCGGGATAATCGAGGTGCAGGTACAGCGCGCGGCGGCGGAGCGCGTCGCTCAGCTCGCGGGTGCCGTTGCTGGTGAGCACGACCAGCGGTGCGTGCTTCTGCGTGATGGTGCCGAGCTCCGGGATGGTGAGCTGGCCCTCGCCGAGAAACTCGAGCAAGAGCGCTTCGAACTCGGGATCGGCACGGTCGATCTCGTCGACCAAGAGCACCACCGGCTCGGGGCTCGTCGCGGCCCGGTAGAGCGCCCGGGGCACGAGAAAGCGCTCGTCGTAGAAGGCTCCTTCGAGCTCCTTCGCGTCCAGCTGGCCGCGGTGCAACTCCGTGTAGAGGATCTGCTTCGCGTAGTTCCATTCGAACACGGCGCGGCTCTCGTCGAGGCCCTCGTAGCACTGCAGGCGGATCAGTGGCCGTGACAGTGCAGCCGCAAGCG
>JAYUXI010000602.1:0-6897 GCA_043753085.1 Myxococcales bacterium
CTCGACACCGAGAAATCCAACTGGGCCTGGGATCCGGTGGCGGGCGCGTACTACTGGCACCGGTTCTATTCGCACCAGCCCGATCTGAACTACGACAACCCGAAGGTGCTCGAGGCCGTGCTTGGCGCCATGCGCTACTGGCTCGAGGCCGGGGTCGATGGCCTCCGGCTCGACGCGGTGCCGTACTTGGTGGAGCGCGAAGGCACCAACAACGAAAACCTGCCCGAGACGCATGCGATCCTGAAACTGATCCGCGCCGAGCTGGAACGCTCGTATCCCGGTCGCTTGCTCCTGGCCGAGGCGAATCAGTGGCCGGAAGACACGCAGCACTACTTCGGCGACGGTGACGAGTGCCAGATGGCGTTCCACTTCCCGCTCATGCCGCGCATGTACATGGCGCTCGCGCAGGAAGATCGCTTTCCCATCACCGACATCTTGCGACAGACGCCGGACATCCCCCAGAACTGCCAGTGGGCAATCTTCCTCCGCAACCACGACGAGCTCACGCTCGAGATGGTGACCGACAAGGAGCGCGACTACTTGTGGGAGACGTACGCGGCCGACCGCCGCGCTCGGCTCAACCTCGGGATCCGGCGTCGCCTGGCGCCGCTGGTGCAGCGGGATCGCAAGCGCATCGAGGTGCTCAACTCGCTCTTGCTCTCCATGCCCGGTACCCCGGTGATCTACTACGGCGACGAGCTCGGCATGGGCGACAACATCCACCTGGGAGATCGCGACGGCGTGCGCACGCCCATGCAGTGGTCGGTGGATCGCAACGGCGGATTCTCGCGGGCCGACCCGGCCAGCTTGGTGCTGCCGCCGATCATGGATCCGCTCTACGGCTTCCAGGCCGTCAACGTCGAAGCGCAGTCGCGTGACGCGCACTCGCTGCTCAACTGGATGCGCCGCATGCTCGCCATCCGCGGACAGCAGCGCGTGTTCGGGCGTGGCTCGCTGAAGCTGCTGTATCCGCAGAACCGTCGCATCCTGGCCTACTTGCGCGAGCTCCCGCTCGAAGGCGGCGCGGTCGACGACAGCGGCAATGCTGGACCTGCAGATCGAGTGCTTTGCGTGGCCAACATGGCACGCACCGCCCAGGCCGTGGAGCTGGATCTGTCCCAGTTCGCCGGACAGGTGCCAGTCGAGATGGTCGGCGGCACCGCGTTCCCGCCGATCGGCCGCAGCCCGTACCAGCTCACCCTGCCGCCGTACGGATTCTTCTGGTTTTTGCTGGCAGGCGAGGCGCAGATGCCCGCGTGGTACCAGCGGCCACCCGAGCCGCTGCCCGATCTGCTGACGTTCGTGGTGCGCGCCAGCCTGATCGAGCTCCTTGCCGAGCCGTCGCGAAGCCTGCTCGAAGAGACGGTGCTGCCGGCGTGGCTGCCGAAGCGGCGCTGGTACGCCGGCAAGGACGAGCCCTTGCTCTCGGCTAAAATCGTGCACTCTACATCGCTCTCGCTGCCCGGCGCGCCCCAGGCCGCGCAGCTCCTGGAGATCGAAGCCACGACCGCGAGCGGCGCGCAGCGCTATTTCGTGCCCGTGGGTTACATGGACGAGGACGCGGTCACGTCCGATCTGCCGCACCAGCTTGCCCTCGGCCGCATGCGGCAGGGACGCAACGTCGGCTTGCTGACCGGCGCGTTTGCCATCGACGCGTTCGCTCATCGCATCCTGGCCGGGCTGCGCGCCGCAGAATCCCTGCCCGACGGGAACGGCGGCACGCTCCGCTTCGTGCCCACGTCCAAGCTGGCGGATCTCGGTATCGCGGCCGACGCCGAGGTCCGCCGGCTTGCGGGCGAGCAGTCCAACAGCTCGCTGGTGCTAGGCGACGGCGCCATCCTGAAGTTGATCCGGCGGATCGAAGGCGGTCAGCACCCCGAGGCCGAGATGGGCCGGTACCTCACCGAAGGCGGGTTCGCCAACCTCGCGCCCTTGCTCGGCGAGGTCACCCGCGTGGACGCTGCGGGCACGCCGTACGTGCTCGCCGTCTTGCAGGGTTTCTTGCACAACCAGGGCGACGCGTGGACCTGGATCCTCAACATCTTGCAGCGTGCCATCCAGGATTTGCCCGGCGTGCAAGCTGCTCCGGGATCTCCTGCTTTTCCTTCGTTGGACGAGATCGCCCGGATCGCCGGCGTGCTCGGCAAGCGCGTCGGCGAGATGCACGTCGTGCTGGCGCAGCCTACGGAGCATGCCGACTTCGCGCCCGAGGTCGTCACGGCCGAGTGCCGCGTCGCCTGGGAGCACGAGATCGCGGCCCGTCTCGACGCAGCCGTGGCCGCACTGCACGCGCACGAAGCGTGGACCACGGGGGCCGACGCCGCGGCGGCGCACACCGTGACGTCGGCCGGTGCGGCGTTGCGCGCGGTGGTGCCGCGGCTCGCGGGCGCCGGCATTGGCTCATTGCTCACGCGCACGCACGGCGATCTCCACCTCGGTCAGATTCTCGTCGCCCATGGCGATGGGTACGTGATCGACTTCGAGGGCGAACCCGCGCGTCCGCTGGCGGAGCGCCGTGAAAAGACTAGCCCCCTGCGCGACGTCGCCGGAGTGCTGCGCTCGTTCTCGTACGCGGCGGCGGTGGGCAGCCAGGCGGGCGGCCCAGCCCCCACGCCCGAGCTCGAGGAGGCCCGCGCCAAACTCGTCGACCGCTTCCGGGTTCTCTCGGAGCAAACCTTTCTCGCGGGCTACGACGAAGCCACCGCAGGCACGGCGTGCGCGATCGAGGCGCGCACACGCAGCGCTTTGATCGATCTGTTCTTGCTGGAAAGGGCCGCTTACGAGGTGACCTACGAAGCCGAGAGCCGCCCGGCTTGGATCGGCGTTCCGCTCCGGGGCCTGGCCGAGCTCGTCACGCGTCTCACCGCCGAGCCCCGATGACCGACCTCGAATCCGCCCGGCTCGACGCGGCGCAGCTGGCGTCCCTGCTCGACGCCACGTGCGGGGATCCGTTCGCGCTTCTCGGTCCGCACCACGGCCTCGTGCGCGTCTTCGCGCCCGGAGCCCACGCCGTCACCGCCATCGACGCGGCGGGCGCCGTGCTGCAGCCCTTGCGACGTGTGTATGATACAGAGTTGTTCGTAGGCGCCGTGGCGGGTCCGTACGTGCTGCGGCTCGACTGGGCGGGTGGCGCGCAAATCACCGAGGATCCATACTCGTTCGGGCCGCATCTCGGCGAGCTCGACGTGCACCTGTTCGCCACGGGCAACCACCGCGATCTGAGTCACTGCCTGGGCGCGCACGCGGTCGAGTCGTACGGCGTGCCTGGCGTGCGCTTCGCGGTCTGGGCGCCGCACGCGCGGCGCGTGTCCGTCGTGGGTGATTTCAACGCGTGGGACGGTCGGCGCCACCCGATGCGCCGTCTGCAGGCCGGCGTGTGGGAGCTCTTCGTGCCGCGTCTGCAACCGGGTGCACGATACAAGTTCGAAATCCTGGGTCAACACGGCGTACTGCCCCTCAAGTCCGACCCGATGGCCTCGCAGGTCGAGTTGCCGCCCGGCACGGCGTCGATCGTGGTGGACCCCACGCCGCACGCCTGGTCGGATGCCGCCTGGATGATGTCACGCGCCGTCCGGCAGCGCGCAGACGCCCCGCTCTCGATCTACGAGGTGCACGCGGCGTCGTGGCGGCGCACCGACGATGGCTCGCCGTTCGACTGGAACCGTCTTGCGGACGAGCTGGTGCCGTACGTGCTCGATCTGGGCTTCACCCACATCGAGCTCATGCCACTTGCCGCGCATCCCTTCGGAGGCTCGTGGGGGTACCAGCCGCTCTCGCTCTTCGCGCCGCATGCGGCCTATGGCGAGCCCGCCGGGTTTGCGCGCTTCGTCGATCGCTGCCACGCCGCAGGCATCGGCGTCTTGCTCGACTGGGTGCCCGCGCACTTTCCCACCGACTCCCACGGCCTGGCTCGTTTCGACGGCACCGCCTTGTACGAGCACGAAGATCCGCGCGAGGGCTTCCACCAGGACTGGAACACGCTGATCTACAACCTCGGCCGCCACGAGGTGCACGGCTTCTTGCTGGCCAGCGCACTACACTGGCTCGAGCACTTCCATGTCGACGGCCTCCGCGTCGACGCCGTCGCTTCGATGCTGTATCGCGACTACTCGCGCAAGGCTGGCGAGTGGGTCCCGAACCGCGACGGCGGCCGCGAGAACTGGGAGGCCGTAGAGCTGCTCCGGCACGTGAACGAGGTGGTCAAGGAGCGCTGCCCCGGCGCGATCATGATCGCCGAGGAGTCCACGTCGTGGCCCGGCGTCACGCAAGCCGTGTCCGAAGGCGGCCTGGGCTTCGACTACAAGTGGAACATGGGCTGGATGCACGACACGCTCGAGTACGTGTCGAAGGATCCGCTCGATCGCTCGCACGTGCACGACCGCATCACGTTCGGTTTGGTCTACGCCACGGCCGAGCGCTTCGTCTTGCCGCTCTCCCACGACGAGGTCGTGCACGGCAAGTACTCGCTCCTCGGCAAGATGCCGGGCGATCGCTGGCAAAAGTTCGCCACCCTGCGCGCGTACTACGGCTTCATGTGGTCGCACCCGGGCAAGAAGCTGCTCTTCATGGGCGGTGAGCTGGCGCAGGAGCTCGAGTGGAACCACGACGCGCAGCTGCCGTGGAGCAGCCTGCAGGAACCGCTGCATCTCGGCATGCAGTCATGGGTGCGGGATCTCAATCGGCTGTACGTCGCCGAGCCCGCGCTGCACGTGGCCGACAGCGAAGGCTGGGGCTTTCGCTGGGTCATCGTCGACGACTCCGAGCAGAGCGTGTTTGCGTACGTGCGCTTCGGCGGGGAAGGCGCCGCGCCGCTTCTCGCCGTGTGCAACTTCATGCCGGCGCCCCATCACGACACCCGCATCGGCGTGCCGCAGGGCGGCACGTGGACCGAGGTGCTCAACTCGGATGCGCAAGCGTACGGCGGCTCGGGACTGGTGAACGGCTCGCACGTCGCGGAAGACATTCCGAGCCACGGCTTTCCACACTCGATTTGCATCACCGTGCCGCCGCTCGCGACGGCGTACTTGCGGCTCGAGCCGTAGCGGCGCGTGCTCGCGCTGGTACTTGTGCTCGCAGGCGCCGGCTGGCCATGCGCACAGTGCGGCGATGAGCGCGCACGATGGCACGATGATCAAGCTCGACCAACTGCTGAAGCTGACCGGCACTGCAGACAGCGGAGCGCAGGCCAAGCTGCTCGTGCAAGGCGGCGGCGTGCACGTGAACGGCGCAGTCGAAACGCGCCGAGGCCGCAAGCTTCACGTGGGCGACTTGGTCGACCTCGGTGAGCACACCGTGCACGTGACCGCCGAGCTGCTCGCGGGCGGCTGATCACACGACCAGCACCACGCACGCTCCCGTGACGGCGATGGCTGCGCCGAGCCAGCGGCGCCGCGGAAACTCTTCGCCCATCAGCCGCGACAAGATCAGCACGAAGATCGCCGCGAGCTGGTTGAGCACGGCGGTGCGCGACGCCAGGCCGAGGCGCATGCCGCCGAGCCAGAGGATCATCGACACGTACGTGCCGAAGAACGTGCCCGGCAACGCGAAGCGCCAGGCTGGTTGAGGCGAGAAGAGCACCAGGGCCGTGCCGAGACCGCGGGTGAGCACGTGGTACGCGAAGAGCACGAAGGTGCCGGCGAGCAGACGCACGGTGGTAGCCTCGATGAGCTCGCTGGAGGCGAGCACGCGCTTGGCCATCACCACGCCAACGGCGGTCATGGCCACGCCGAGCACGGAGTAGACGACGCCGACGCGGTCGACCGGCATGCCGCGCGCGCGGCGTGGCTGCCAGCTGGCCAGAAAGAGCCCGATCACCACCAGCGGCGCGCCGACCAACAGGCCGACGCGGAACGATTCGCCGAGAAACAGCGCGCTCATCAGGAACACGGTGGGCGCGTAGGCGCAGTCGGTGATGGCCACGAGCGACGCGTCGAGCCGGCGCAGGCCTGCGAAAAAAAGCGTGTCGGCAATGGCCAGCCCCACCACGCCGCTGCCAGCGAGCACTGCCCAATCGGTGAGCGACCGATGCCGCGCAAACGGAATCGCGAACACGGCCATGGTGATCAGCAAGAGCGCCGAGGCCACGGTGTTCTTGAACAGGTTCGTGGCGGCCGCCGGCACGGTGGCGAGCCCGCGGAAGAAGATCACCGCCACGGCCCACGACACGGCGCTGCCCAGCGCCATGACGTCGGACGCGGAAAGGCTCACCGTCACGGCGCGGTTTCGAGCTCGCGGCGCAGGGTGCGGTCGAAGAGGAAGGTACCGAAGGGAACCAGCGACGACCCGAAGGCGAGCAGCCAGCGGCGCGCCGGCCACTCGTGCTCCGTGGCAGCGCGAAGCAGCGCGGGCACGAACAGCACGAACAGCACGCCGTGCACGGCCCCGGCGATGCGTACGGGCAGGGGCAATCCGGCCCAGTACTTCAGCGGCATCGCCACGAACAGCAGGACCAGGAACGACAGGCCTTCGAGCAAGGCCACGATGCGAAACTGACGGAGGGCGGTCATGACGAGCGCATGCCTAGCAAGTCCGAGCGACGCAATCGACATCGCCCTCCGGATTCGAGCCGCTGCGTTTCAGAAGCGGGATCATCGCACGTCCGGGGTGGTGCGGGACGTGCAGCAACTTCCGAAGCGGCAGGGTCACCAAGTTTACGCATCGTCCAGGGTCGGGCTCCCGATCGAGACACCTTTGGTCGACCGGCCACGAAGTCTGGCATTGTTCGGCGGCCCATGCGCGCGCTTGCCCTCTCCCCCCACGGCGTTCTCTACCTCGACGACGCCCTCGAGGCCGGTGCGATCATGCCAGAGATCCCGGACGCGTTGGCGCGCGACGCGGGGGAGGGTCTGTTCCAGCTCGGCGCGGTCTTTGCCACCACGCCGCTGCCGCCCATCCACG
>JAYUXI010000603.1:0-6887 GCA_043753085.1 Myxococcales bacterium
CACGCCATCGTAAAAACCCTCGAAGCCGCGGATGGCTCGACCAGCCGCGCCGCCGAGATGCTCGGTCTCAGCGTGCGCATGATCCAGTATCGCGTGCACGAGTACGGGCTTTCCGACGGCCCCGGAGTCGGCCGGCGACGTGCCCCCGAGTAGATGCGCGTCGCGTGGTACGGACCGTGCATTGCGGAGGGTCATGCCCTCGCAACCCAAAGCCCACGCCTGGCCACCGCGCACGATCTTGGTCGGAATAGACGACGACGTCACGGCCCGCGCGTTGGTCGACCGCGCCACCATGCTGGCCGTTCTGCTCGGGGCGCGCCTGGCGCTGGCGCACGCGGTGTGCGTTCGTGTCGACAACGTTCCGCGCGACGTGACCGGGTTGCTCGAGGGGCTCGAGGTCCTCGACGTGCTGGCGCACGGACGGATCGCGCGCTGGGCCAAGCACGCTGCCAAGAGTGGCGTGGAGGTGACCACCGTGGTGCAGCACGGGGAGCCGCTGCGCGTGCTGGGTGACGCGATCCGGACCGAAGGCGCGGAGCTGGTCGTGCTCGGCGCGGGGCATGGTTCGCGACTGTCGCGTGCGATGACCGGCGATCTGCGCAGCGACCTTGCCGCGTTGGGCACGTGCGCCGTTCTCACCCTGCCCTAGGCAAGGTCGCGTTTTTTTGCCCGGGTTGGCAATCCGTTTCCGGCGGACCGCGGATTCGCTACGGTGCCGGCATGAACCGACTCGCTTGGATTCTCGGCGGCGCCGCGGCGTTGGCTTGTGTTGGACAGGCCTGCAGCAGCAACGATCCGGCCGGCAACGACGACGCCGGTGCGAGCAGCTCGAGCGGCTCGCGGCCGGACGCGAGCACGGGCCGCGCCACGAGCAGCAGCAGCTCCGGCAGTTCCAGCTCGTCGTCCGGTGGCAGCAGCTCCGGCGCCACGCCAGACGCAGGCAACCGGTGCGAAGCGGCGTCCGCCCGCACCGAGGCGCGCTACACCGAATGCGGAGTGGGCTTCGTCATCCTGGACAGCGGCACCCCGCCCGCCTGCACGAACGAACGTGCGGCCGCGTCCGAGCGCGACGCGCAATGCGTGGAAGACGCAAGCTGCGGCGCGCTGCGCAGCGACGAGGACGCGGGCGCCGACGAAGCGGCGTACTTCGCATGCCTCACCGGTAACTAGCTATTCGCAACCGGCTTCGCTGCCGGACACCTTGCACTTCGACGCGCCCTTGCAGGCTTCGTCGAGCACGAACTTGCCGGCCTTGCAGTTCAGGAGCGACTTGCCGTCCGCAGCGCAGGCGAAGTTGCCTTCGTGATCGCAGACGTCGTCGACGGCAGCCAGCGAGTGGTCGCAGTCGACCAGATTGCCCGCCACGGCGCAGCCCTTCGGGCCGCGGCACTCGGTCTTGATCCACTTGCCCGAGGTGCAGGTGAGCGCAGCGGTCTTGCCGTCACACGAAGCTTCCTGCTCGGTGCTGCACGAGCCGCCGGCTTCTTTTTTACAACCCGCCACGAGTGCAACGGCGGCAGACAACGCGAGGAGGCAGAAAATGTTTCGCTTCATGCCCCACAACTATCGCGGTCCCGCCGAAACGTCATTCCGTTTCAGCCCCCAATCGCGCCGCTTTTCCTGCGTCGGTATTCCCCTGGCTAAAACAGGCCGATGGCAAAGTTGAACGCCCAGCTGCGCTCGAAGTACCGGCGCGACGGGTTGAAGCCGATGTCGAACACGATCGGAAACACCGGCGTCTGCACGCGCAGGCCGGTGCCGACCGCGTAGCGCAGCGGGAACTCGCCCCGATTGAACGGGTACGCAACCTCGGTCCAGAGGTTGCCGAGGTCCACGAACCCAACGGTTTCGAGCGCGCCCGAGAGCGGGATGCGCAGCTCGGCGCGAGGATTGAACAGGAGGTTGCCACCGCGAACCGGACGCGACTTGTCGCTGAACTTGTCGGGATTGGCGATGCGATCGGGCTGGTTAGGTTGACCGGCGAGCGGATTCGACACCGTGGTGGGCTTGCCGCGATCGGCCTCCACCCGATCGGCGTCGTCTTGCGGCATGAACGTGGTCTGGTACCAGGCGCGCATCGAGTCCGCGCCGCCGAGGAAAAATAGACGGTCGGGATACGTGACCGAATCACGTGTAATCTGCAGGTTGGCACCGGCACGCACGGAGAGCGCTAGCCGCAAGCGCTTGTAGATCGGGATGTAGCCGCTGACAGTCTGCACCACCTTGAGAAAATGGCTTTCCCGCGCGATGCCGGCGGTGATGCCTTTGTCTTCGGACACGGGGAACGCGTCGACGTGCTCGAGGGTGAGGGCGACGAAGGTGCCACGCATGGCGTCGAGCGAGTTGTCGCGGCGGTCCCAGGCCGCGGTGACCTTCTGGGCGAGCGCGAAGCTCTGGCCGTCGGGGACGAGCAGGCGCGCTGCGCGGTCGGCCGTGAGCTGCCCCTGCTGCGCGAGGCCGCCGAGGTAGTTGTCGAGGTTGCCGCCCTGGAAGATGCGAACCGCGTTGAACTCGACACTCTGGCCGGCGGAAAAACGCAGGCGCCGCTCGGGCGTAAACGTGAGGGACGGGATCGCCGCGAACTTGCGCACGTAGTAGTCACGCTGCAGGTCGTGAACGAACACACCGTCGAACACGCCGCGGAACAATGGGCCCAGGCCGGTTTCGGGAAACTGCAGCGAGCCGGTGAAGCGGGTGGCGGTACGCGTACTGAAGCCGGGATCGCCGAGCACGTTGACGAAGTTTTCTTCGAGGACGGGATCGCGGATGAACTCGGTGATGAAGAACGTGGGCAGATAGGACAGCTCGGCCAGTAGTGAGAACGAGATGGCGCGGCCGAAGATGTTGCGGTGGCCGTACTCGCCGCCGAGGCGGATGCCCTGGCCGCTGGAGAAGCCGACGCGTAGCTCGGTGACCTGCGGAACGCGCTCCGACACCTCGATGATGACGTTCTTCCACTTTTCCGGCAGGTACGGATTCTCGAGCCCGACGCTGACGCTCGAGAACACGCCGAGGGTGCCGATGCGTTCCTCGGTGCGACGGACGAGAGAGCTGCGATAAGGCTCGCAGGAGCGTTCGTCCCTGCAGACTTCGAGGGCGAGGCGGCGCCGCACCAGTCCTTCGTTGGTGCGCTCGAGTCCGCGCACGACGATGCCGCGCACGAGGACCCGCTCGCTCTCGGTGACGTCGAAACGGGCGCGGACTCGGGTGTGGTCGGTAGAGAACTCGAGCGCGAAGCGGGCCTCGGCGAAGGCAAAGCCTTGCTCGCGGTAGTAGTCGAGCAGCTTGCGGCGTGCGTCCTCGAGCTTCACGGTGCTGGCCGGCTTGCCCACGGCGAGCGCCATGGCTTCGAACAGATCCTTCGGGCGCTGCGCGCGAACGCCGGTGAAGGTCACCTCGTACAGGATCGAGCGAGGTCCCAGCTTCACTGGAATTCGCAGATCGACCCGGCTCTCGCACTCGACGTGGTGCTCGGGATCGGAGACGCACGTCTCCGCGGGGTCGGGCTCGGGCACCGGCAACGGCAACCCGCGCGGGTCGTTTGCGCAGATGGCCTGCTCGTCGACCTGGGGACCTTCCACGGTGCGGCACTCGCCCGGCGGCGAGTTCTTCTTGCAGCGCCGCCGCACCACCGCGAGCGGCCCGACCTCGACCTCGAGGTACCCGTCGGCGCGGTAGAGATCCCGCACGTGGTCGACGGCACGGCCATACGTCTCCGGGGCGAACGTGAGCGATGGATCGAGCTCGAGTGGGCTACGGGTGCGAAGGGCGGGGCCGCCGCCGATGGTGGCGTCGAGCCCGGTGGGGCGCGGATCGCGCAACAGATCTTCGCCGGGCAGCTCTTCTTCGAGGAAGCTGTCGATCTCGGTGCCGATGGCGCGCACGGTGCGCGGTGCAGTGTCCAGCTTGACGTTGGCCAGGGCAGCAGACGAAAAGCACGGGTACCTGCGTGTGCGCACCGAGACCCGCTCGTGCTCGAAAACGCGGAACAGCAAGGTGTGCACGAGATCCCTGGGTCCGCCGAGCTTTTTGGGCTCGACCTCGGCGTCGAGAAACCCGCGCTGGACGTAGAACTCGCGGACCTTGCCGCCCAGATGCAGGGCGCTGCGGTCGGACTCGTCGGCGATGCCCAAGGCGCCGCGCAGCGCGTCGCCGTCGTAGTGATCGTTGCCTTCGAAGCGGAGCGTGAAGGCAGGACCGAGCGCGATGCGCACGTGCAGGGCCGCCCCCCCGGGGGTGAACGCCTGCAGCTCGTGGGTGACCTCGGCGTCGAAGAAGCCCACGGCTTGAAGGCGGGTGCGCAGCTCGAGGTCGTCGGCCTCCAGCTTGTCCTCGTCGAGCACGCTCTTCTTCTTGAAGGTGTACGCGCTCACGGCACGCTCGACCGAGCGCATGCGTGATCGCTGCGTGAGGTCGGGGCCGCCGTCGGCCGTCACGTACTCGAAGCTGACCTCGCGCGCGACGTTCGAGCGCGACGCCACGATGAGCAGCGTGAGCTGTGCGACATTCCGTTTCTGGCTGTCGGGGGTGAAGTTCATCACGATGGTGGCGGCCGGGTAGCCGCGCCGATCGAGATGCGCCTGGATCTTCTTGCGGTAGAAGGGCAACCGGTCGCCGGTGATCTCCTTGCCCTTGCCGAGCTCGGCATCGCGCAGCAACTCTTCCTTGTCGACCCGCGCGCCCATCTCGATCAGGGCCACGTCGGAAAGCACCTTGCGGATGGTCACCTCGACGACGACCCGAACGCCGCTGCCCTCGGGCGCGGCCGACACCTTCGCGTCGCCGAAGTCACCCGTCTCGAGCGTCTCGGTCATGGCGCGCCGCGCGACCTCCTGGGTGAAGACTTCACCGATCTTCACTCGTCGCAGCTGGGGCAAGGTGCTGCCGGCGATCAGCCGGCGGTACTCGGGGTCGGGCGTGCTCGGGCCGAGCAACACCACCTCGACCGAAGTTACCGGGAGACCGAGGAGCTTGTCATGCGCAGGGGTCCGCCATGTGCCCGCGCCGGCGTCGGCGCCTGCATCGC
Source organism: Myxococcales bacterium (assembly GCA_043753085.1). Taxonomy (GTDB): domain Bacteria; phylum Myxococcota_A; class Polyangia; order Polyangiales; family Polyangiaceae; genus JAYUXI01. The sequence continues at coordinate 5,027 of JAYUXI010000603.1, forward strand.
CCGGCTCCGAGGGGGCGGTGTCCACAAGCCCCGCGTCTGCTGCCGCTGGCGCACGGACTTGCGCGAGTGCAGGGGCTACCCACAACGCAAGAAGAAAACAGAGTGAGAGCGCCCAAGCCAGCGCCGCCCGCGCGCGCACGCCCTCCTCCTACTCGAACCGCCGTTCGGGGGCGAGGCGTTTCGACGGTGGGCGTGGGGTGTCACCGCCATGCTCGGGCGTTCTCCGAGCTCGGGGCCGATGCCGAGCCGAAGACCCGCGCCGCCGCGAAGATTGCACAATGCAACGAGCCTCGCGACCCCACGCAGCTGGACTGCTGGCTGGAAGCGCAGGCGTTGGAGACGCCCGACACCTGGTTCCCTACACCGGGGTGCTGGCAGAAGTCGTGAGCAAGGCTTTCCCACCCGCGGGCTGCAAGTGACTCTATGCTGTCCCCGGTGCAGTCGACGGCGTCGCTCGGAGAGGCATCTCTCGCGTTCCTGGAGCGGCTCCACGCTGCGCTCTGGGTGTACGACTTCGAGCAAGGCCGCGTGGTCTGGGCGAACCGTTCCGGCCTGGCCGTCTGGGAAGCCCCTTCGGTGGACGAGCTGCGCAGCCGCAACATGCGTGCGGACATGTCGTCGGCCATTGCCGACCGTTTGCGGCAGTACCAAGCGGAGCTCGCGCGCGATCCAGCGACGTCGTTCTCGGAGCGGTGGATGCTGTATCCAGGGGGCAAGCCCAGACGGCTCCGGATCGCGTTCAGCGGCTTTGCGTTCGACGACGGCCGCATCGGGATGCTGTGCGAGGCCGCGGCCGAGCAGGAGCCCGCCGATGCAGACGATCTGCACAGCTCCGAGGCGCTGCTGCACACCACGGTGATGATCACGATGTACGCGCTGGACGGCCATGCGCTGTACCGCAACCCCGCCGCACGGGCAGCCACCCCCGACCCGCAAGCCAGTCTGTTCTCGCGCTTCGTGCAGGGCGTCGACCACGACGCGCTTCGCAAGCAGCTCGAGGACTCCACCGAGGGTCGGATCATGGCGCGCGTACGAACGTCCCGCGGGGAGCGCTGGCACGAGCTCACCGCGCGCCGCGCGCACGACGCCGTCAGCGGCGAAGGTGCCTGGCTGGTCAGCGAGGTGGACGTCACCGAGCTGAAGGACGCCGAAGCCCGCGAGACGCACCTCGCGAACCACGACCCGCTCACCGGCCTGCCGAACCGCAACTTCATCACGCGCGGCTTCCAGCACCGCGTCGACGTCTTGACCCGAGCCAGCCGCAAGGCCGCACTCGTCCTCATCGACCTCGACAACTTCAAGAACCTGAACGACTCGCTCGGGCACGCCGCCGGAGACTCGTATCTCGTCGAGATCGCGCAGCGCCTCCGCGAGATCTTGCGGCCTACCGACCTGCTGGCGCGCCTCGGCGGCGACGAGTTCCTGGTGTTGACCGAAGCCGACAGCCCACGCGCCCACGTGTCGGCCATCACGCAGCGCATCCTGCACGAGATTGCCCAAGCGGTTCGCGTGGGCGACCACCACGTGCAGATCACCACCACCATGGGCGTGGCTTTCTTTCCGGACGACGGCGCCGATCTGGGCACGCTCATGCGCCATGCCGACCTCGCCCTCCACAAGGCCAAGGGTGGCGGACGCAACCGCGTCGGCTACTTCGCCGAGGCACTGAACGTGGCGGCGCGCGCACGCCTCAACCTGGAGAGCGAGCTCCGCCTGGCGCTCGAGCGCAGCGAGTTCGAGATTTACCTGCAACCTCGGCTCGACGTGAAGACCGACGCCGTGCGCGGCGCCGAGGCGCTGGTGCGTTGGAACCACCCGCAGCGTGGCTTTTTGTTGCCGGGAGAATTCATCGCCACGGCCG
>JAYUXI010000604.1:0-6884 GCA_043753085.1 Myxococcales bacterium
TGCAGGCGGTTCCACGCGGGATCGGTGACGGGCATCATCTCGGCGGTGCCGTTCAGCTTCATGGTGCACGAGCCGAGCGGGATCATCGCGTGGCAGAGCGACAGATCCCGCGCCTCGAGCCCGCGCATGTAACGGAGCATCTCGGTCTCGGAGCGGTGCGAGTGAAACACCGGGTGCTCCAGATAGCGCGACGTGCGCTCCAGTGCGGCGGGCACGCGGAGCTCGGCGGCTTCGGCCAGCGTGTCGACGAGGGTGCGCGGATCGGCGCTCTCGGCACCGAATACCTCGAATAGACACGCGAGCTCGCTTTCGTCGGTGAGCTCGTCGAGCGCGACGAGCACGACGGGCCTTTGGCTGCCGTCGGCCGAGGACAGGTCGAGCGCGCGCAGGTTGATCTGGCGCTGCCGGGCACGGTCGATCCATTGCTTGGCCACGGCGCGGCTGGGCGCATGCACTTCCAGCGTGTCGAAAAAATCGGGCGAAGTGACGATGCCGAGCTTCTCGAGACCGAGGGCCAGCACACAAGCGGCACCATGCACGCGCTTGGCGATCAGCTTCAGGCCTTCGGGGCCGTGGTAGACCGCGTACATGCCGGCCATGATGGCGAGCAAGGCCTGCGCCGTGCAGATGTTGCTCGTGGCCTTTTCGCGGCGGATGTGTTGCTCGCGGGTTTGCAGCGCCATGCGGTAGGCGCGTTTGCCTTGGGCATCTCTCGAGACGCCGATGATCCGCCCCGGCATCTTGCGCACGAAGTCTTCTTTGACCGAAATGAACGCGGCGTGCGGACCGCCGTACCCAAGCGGCACTCCGAAGCGCTGCGAGTTGCCGACGGCCATGTCTGCGCCCCACTCGCCGGGGGGCGTGAGCAGCGTGAGGGCCAGCAGATCGGTGGCGGCGACGAGGAGAGCGCCTGCAGCATGCACCTTTTCGGCGAACGCGCGGTAATCGGTCACCGTGCCGCGGGTGTCTGGATATTGCACCAGCGCTCCGAACAGGTTCAGTGCAGCCAGATCGGCGGTGGCGAAGTCGCCCACCACCAGGGTCCAGCCGAGGCCCTCGGCGCGCGTGCACAGCACTTCGATGGTTTGCGGATGGCAGCGCGCGTCGACGAAGAACGTGCTGCGTCCTTCCGGATCGGCGCTGCCCCCGGCAGCGCCGCCGCGATAGGCGTGGCACAGCGCCATGGCTTCGGCGGCGGCGGTGGCTTCGTCCAGCAAGGACGCGTTGGCCACGGGCAGCGCGGTGAGATCGCACACCATGGTCTGGAAGTTCAGCAGCGCCTCGAGGCGGCCCTGGGAGATCTCGGCCTGGTACGGCGTGTATTGCGTGTACCAGCCCGGGTTCTGCATGATGTTTCGCAGGATCACGGGCGGCGTGATCGCCTCGGAGTACCCCAGGCCCAGCAGCGAGCGGAACACCTGGTTTTTCTGGCCGAGGCGATGCGCGAGGGCGAGCACCTCGTGCTCGGTCTTCGGTGGCGGCAGGGCCAGCGGGCGCGTGAGGCGAATGCTTTCCGGGATGGTCTGGGCGATCAGCTCTTCGAGCGACTCGCAGCCGGTGGCCTCGAGCAGCGCTTTTTGCGCCTGCACGGTGGGACCGATGTGACGACGAACGAAGTGGTCCGGGTGACGCAACGAAATCATGGTCGTCCTATAGGCTCACTGCCAGCCGCCGCCAGCGGGGGGGGCCAGACCGCCGGTGTCGCCGTTCACGCTGTCGAGGTCCGGCTGGACGCGCAGCTGCTTGACGCAGTGCCAGTCGGCTTCGGGCTCGGCGTCGTCCAGGCCGAACTTGCCGTCGAGCTCGGGCGAGCCCTTTTCTTCCTTGGCCGGGAGGTACTTGAACCAGCCTTTGCCCTTGCTGCTGGCGGACGCGCCGACGAGGCCGACCTTGTGCTCGACCCACTTGTAGCGGATCAGGTTGCCCTCGACGGTGCCTTCCATCTCGCCCCAGGCGCTCGCATCGGCGCGTTTCCAGCGGCCGACGACGTTGGTGCCCTGCTCGACGAGGTGCAGGTTGCCGAAGATCGGGTGGAAGTACACGCCCTGCCAGACCTCGCCGGGGGGCATCTCGCCGGCCTTGGGGATCGAAGCGACGGATTGGGCCCCGCCTTTGCAACCCGCGAGGCCAAGGAGGACCGGCGACACGACGACCGAGGCGAAGGCCGCGCAGACCAGCCACGTGCGCGAGGAAAGGAACGTGCTCTTCATGATGGGCCAACACCCTAGTAGAAGGAGCGGGGCTCCGGGAAGAGTCATCGGCACTTGCGTCTGCAGGCCCAAGGCCTCATTCATCGGCCATGAAAAGCGCCCTGGCCGTCCGAATCCCTTCTTATCTACTTCTCGGCTGTGGGTCGCTGCTGGTTGCCTGCGGCGGCGAGGCCACGCCGGAGCCCATGGCGCCGCAACCGGGCGAGCCGAGCAACGCGCCGCAGACCACGACGAGCGTCGGGCCCGCGCAGGTCTCGGTCGAAGGTCCCAAGCGGATCTCTTGCAAGCTCGAGTCGAACGACTGGCGCGGCAATCCGATCAAGCTGCGCACTGGGCCGACTGGCGCTCCGTTCCTGGTCGTCGGCCCCGGCGCGGCCCTCACCGTCAGCCTCCCCACTACCCGCGCAGAGGGCTACTTCGTCGAAGTGGAAAAGGGCGCCGTCAAGGCGCGCGGCTACCTCAAGGCCGAGGAGCTGCCGCTGTACGCCGCCGCCGCCGCCGAGCTGAAAGGCTTCGCGATCCCCACGCCCGGCGCCGAGCTGTCGTTCCTGAAGGGCTCGCCCGACTCGGTGTACTATGACTTCAACCTGGACTCGAAGCGCGCCCGACCGGCCCAGGGCAGCGACAAGAACACCAAGCCCTGCGCGTTCTTTTCGCTCGAGAAGAAGGAGTTCAACCCGCTCTCAGCCAGCGGCAGCTCCGCGCAGAAGACCGTCGCCATCAAGCCCGGTCACTACGATCTGCTCGGCGAGCCGCAGGGCCCCGCCGTCGGCAGCATCGACATCGACGAAAAGTCTCCCTACGCCACTCTCCTCGCAAAGAACGGGCCCAAGTCGCGGATCGCGTACCCGGTGGGCGACGTGATGGTGATCGGGTGGCTCGACTCGCTGAAGTTGGTCGAACAGCGCGAGACCATCAAGACCGGGACCACCGTGCAGGTGCCGGCCAAGGGCGCCCCGTCGGAGCGCAAGACCGGCATCGATACCTGGCAGAAGGTCAAGTGCCCGACCGAGGTCAAGCTGTTCGCCGACATTGGCGCGACGCGCCACCTCGTCGGCCGAGTGAAGGCCAGCGAATCCGTACAGCTCGGCCCCGCCCAGGGCAGCGTGCGCGGGGTTGCCTTTCCGGACGTAGACGTGATGGCGGCCGACGCGGCGAAGCTGTTCGTCGAAGTGAACGAAACCGCAAAGTGCCAGTGAGGCTGGGCATGGCTTCACGTTAATCGGGCGTACGTGCATGATGGCTGCCCCTCATGACCGCTCGCAGCATCAGCACGCCGATCCGCCTTCCCGTTTCTCCGGCCGAGCGTTTGCCCCTCCTGGAGGCACGCCGCGAGGCCAAGATGACGAGCAGCGCGCACGCGTACGTGCGGGGAAGCACCCGCCTCTTCTACGAGTGGCTCGCCGGTCAGGGCGGGCGCTCCTTGCCCGATGCGCCCACGGTGTGGATCGGGGGCGACTGCCACGTCGGTAACCTCGGTCCGATCGCCACGGCGGAAGGTGGGATCGCCATCGAGCTCCGCGATCTAGACCAAACGGTGCTGGGCTCTCCGGCGCACGACGTGGTGCGTCTCGCGCTCTCGCTGGCGATGGCGGTGCGCGCGTCGAACTTGCCCGGCGTCGTGACGCTGCGCACGATGGAGAGCCTGGCGCGCGGGTACGAGCGCGTGCTCGAAGCGAAGGTGGCCGACCAACCGGTCGACCTCGGCACGCCGCCCTTGCAGGTGCTGAAGATTCTGCGGGCGTCGGCACGGCGGTCGCGCAAGCAGCTCTTCACCGAACGCCTCGGGCAAAAGTCGATCCAGATTGGCCGCCGCTTCTGGCCGCTGACGGACGAAGAGCGCGCGGCGGTCGAAGAGTTCGTGCACCAGGAGAGCATGCGCGAGCTGATGACGTTGCTCTCGGAACGCCCAGACGACGCCGAGGCCAAGCTGCTCGACGCCGCGTACTGGGTGAAGGGCTGCAGCTCGCTGGGCAAGTGGCGCAGCGTCGCGCTCGTACAGATCGGCGGTGGCAAAAATCCGGTCGTCGCGCTGCTCGACCTGAAAGAAGCGCATGCGCCGCTGGCGCCGCGGGGCGCAAAGATCCGGCTGCCGCGGCATCACGGGCAACGCGTGGTCACCGGGGCGCGCGCGCTGTCGCCGTCGTTCGGGGCGCGCATGGTGCACGGCGACATCCTGGGCGTGCCGGTGTTCGCGCGGGAGATCCTTCCGCAAGACTCCAAGTTCGAGCTCGAGTCGCTGGGCGAGGAAGAAGCCGTGGCCGCGGGCGAGTACCTGGCTGCGGTGGTAGCGCGTGCGCACGCACGGCAGCTGAGTGCGGCCGACGCGGCCGCCTGGCTGGCGGAGTTTCGCAAGAAGCCGGCGCCCATGACCGAGGTGCCGGGCTGGCTCTGGTCGTCCGTCGTGGATCTGATCGCGGTCCACGAAGGCGCCTACTTGGAACAGTGCAGAATGCACGGTCGTAGCCACGTGGTGCTGGCGACGCAGAGCGAGCCCGACGTGGTGCACGGGCGCGTCACCGGCGACTGAAGTTCGGGCACAGTCAGGCCGGGTGAAATGAGCACGCCAGGGCCTGTGAGTGGGGCCTCGCTGGCAAACTTGCCGCGATTGAAAGTGGCGACCACGACGTCGCCGTGCTCGGCGCGCCGAACCCAAGCGAGCCAACCCAAACGTAAATCGATTCACAATCGCCCCCCTCCGTCGCAACGCGAAGAGCGTTTCCGCGGCGCTGCCGCTCCCGGCGCGCTAGATGCCAAGGCATGCCGCAGTACACGAACCTCGACGGCACCACTCCGGATCAAGGACTGGGCGCACTCTTGAAGTGGCAGGTCGGCGATCGCTTGCTCGGCAAGCGCAGGCGGGACCGCACGCCCTTCGTCACGCCGCGCCGCGACAACGACGGCAGCGCGCTTCGTGAGCTGGCGCCCAGTCTCACCTGGGTCGGTCATGCCACTTTCGTGCAGCGGCTCGGCGGGGTGCTGCTCGCCACCGATCCGATCTGGTCGCCGCGCATCCACACCGTGCCGCGGCTCGCCCCGCCAGGCATCGAGCTCGCGGCGGTGCCCCGGCTCGACGTCGTCACCGTCTCGCACGCCCACTTCGACCACCTCGACCTGCCCACGCTCCGGCAGATCGGCAACGACACGCTGTACGTCGTGCCCAAGGACAACGGCGACGTGCTGCGCGCCGCGGGCCTCACCCGCGTCGTCGAGCTCGGCTGGTGGGAATCGCATCAGATCGGCGACTTGCGCATCACCCTCGTGCCGGCGCAGCACTGGTCGATGCGCTCGCCGTTCGACAAGAACAAGCGGCTCTGGGGCGGCTTCGTCTACGAGTCCGCGGAGGGCGTCAGCTACCACGCGGGCGACACCGCGTTTGCGGCCGACGTGTTCGGCGCCATCGCCGAGCGCTTTCCGAAGATCGACTGGGCGATGCTGCCGATCGGCGCCTACGAGCCGACCTGGTTCATGCGGCGTCAGCACATGGGCCCCGAAGAAGCTGGCCGCGCCTGGGAGATCCTCGGCGCCAGAGCGCTCGTGGCGATGCACTGGGGCACCTTCAAGCTCACCGACGAGCCACTCGGCGAGCCGCCCGAACGACTCCGTGCATGGTGCACGGAGCGCGGCTATGGCGACGATCGCGTGTGGATCGTCGACCTCGGCGAGACTCGCCGCCTGGGTCTCGACGCCTCGGCGCATCGTTCTTAAGCACGAGCGATGTTCACGAGTTCCGGCGACGTGTTGCCCCACGATCCCATCCAGAAGCTCACCGAGAACCTGTGGCGGGTCGAAGGCGAGCTGCCGCACTTCGGCATGCGCCGCGTGATGACCCTGGCCAAGCTGGCGGACGGGCGCCTGGTGGTGCACAGCGCGATGCTGCTGGACGCCGATTCGATGCGTGAGATCGAGGCGTGGGGCACGCCGGCGTACCTGCTGATCCCGCACACGCGCCACCGCATGGACGCGCCGAAGTACAAGGCGCGCTATCCGGGCCTGGTCGTGCTGGCGCCGCGGCCCGTGCAGAAGAAAGCTCGCGAGGTCGTTGCCGTCGACGGCTCGTACGAGGATTTTCCGGCCAGCGATGCCGTTTCGTTGCGGATCTTGCGCGGCGTAAAAGAAGCCGAAGGCGCCATGCTGGTTCGATCCGCGGACGGCATGACCGTCGTGCTCAACGAGGTCGTTTTCGATCTCGCGCCGCGCGCGAGCCTGTTCTCGAGCGCCGTCATGATGGCGCTCGGCCTCGGGCCCGGGCCGAGAGTGACGCCGGTCGCAAAGCTCGAGCTGGTGCGCGACGCCAAGGCGCTCCGCGCCGACCTCGAGGAGCTCGCAGCCACCCCGAAGCTGCAGCGGCTCATCGTCTCGCACGAGCGCCTGTCGCAAGGACCCGCGGCGAAGGCCGCCCTGCTGCGCGCCGCCGCCACGCTGTAGCGAAGGCGAAACACCGATCGCAGCGAGCCGAAACCAGCTCTAAGCTGAGAGCCCGCATGACCACCCTTCGCCACGACGCCGTGCTCGACGCGATCTTCCACCGCCGCAGCGTGTCGCGCTTCGTCGAAGACGAGCTACCCACGCCTGCCGAGCTCGACGCGCTGCTCCGCGCCGCCACCACCGTGCCCGATCACGGCGAGCTGCGGCCCTACCGCTTCGTCGTGTCGCAGGGAGCAGGCCGCGCGC
>JAYUXI010000605.1:0-6851 GCA_043753085.1 Myxococcales bacterium
GTACCGCTCGGCTCGAAGGCACGCGTCGCCATCCACACGTGGCTCGGCCGGCGCCGCGAGTTCGCCGCCACTCTGCAAGAAGCGGCCAAGGGCGACGCCGCCGAAAAGTCCGATGCGCTGCGTGCGCTGTTTCTGTCGACCCGCGGCCGCCGCCTCAACGTCCGCAGCGTGCAGCTGCTGGTGCGGAAGTGGGGCCTCACCGCGACGGGGAGGACCGACGTGCATCCGCACGCGCTCCGCCACTCGTTCGCTACGCACCTGCTCGACGGCGGCGCGGATCTGCGCAGCATCCAGGAGCTGCTCGGGCACTCGTCGCTGTCGACCACGCAGCGCTATACCCACGTCTCCGTCGACCAGATTCTTAAGGTGTACGACGGCGCGCATCCGCTCGCGAAGAGCAAGTGACGTAGGCCGAGCTTTCGCGTAGGTCCGGCTGCGTGACACAGCAGCAAATCCAGACGAGCACCGTGGGCAAACCAGGCTGGCTGCTGCGTTGCTTGGTGGGCGCGGCGCTGGCGGCGGTGCCCGCGGCGATGCTCGATGCGCGCTGGACCGCGCGCGGCGCCGACGTGCCGCTGCGCGCTGCGCTCTTCGCGCCAGTCTGGGCCCTGGCGTTGCCGATCGCGCTGGTCGTCGGACTCGCCGTGGGCGCGTACGACGCGCTGGTGCAGCCGGCGCCACTCCGCTCGCTCGGCGCGCGGCTAGGCGCCTACCGCGTGCTGTCCCCGCTCTCGCGTTCGCGCGTGGCCGCGGTGTTCCTGCTTCTGCCCATCGTCACGCTCGGCGGCACCGTCGCGCTGGCGCACGCGGCGCGGGCCAGCATCGGCACGGGCGCTCCGAAGGACGCCGGCGCGGTTCTGGCGCTGTGCGCAGCCTGCGCGTTCGCGGGATCGGCGCTGGTGTTGCTCGCGCTGGTGTCGCCCACCCGGCGTCTGCTCGCCGCCGTCGCCGGCTCGGCTCGCGAAAACCCGCGGGCTCTCGACCCCGCCTTCCAGTTCGCGCTCGGCCTGTGCCTGGCCGCGTTCCTCGCCGGCCTCGGCCTGCGCCAGGGCGATCCCAGCGGCGACGGCCCGCCGCTCGGCATCCTCGCCGTGCTCACTCGCGCCGAGCTCGATCTTCGCCCGGTGGCCCTGCTCGGCGTGTTGGCGGTGGGCGCCTTCCTCGGGCCGTCGCTGTTTCGCGGGCGGGTCAGCTTCGCTTTTGCCGCGGCCATCGTGCTGGTCGGGGTGCCGGGGTTCTTGCTGGTGCGTGCAGCCACCGGGCTCGACGAAGAAACGGCCGGCCCGATCGCCCAGCACGCCACGCTCGGCCGCATCGGTCTCGGCCTCGCCCGCAAGGCCACCGATCGCGATCACGACGGCGCTTCGGCCACCTTTGCCGGTGGCGATTGCAACGATCACGACCCCGCGGTCTCACCGCTGGCGCGCGACCTCCCCGGCAACGGCATCGACGAAGATTGTTCGGGTGCAGACGTCGCGGCGGTGGCCAGACCAGCCGCCGTCGCCAACCCGGGCGTCGCCGCGGCGGGCGGCGTCGGGCGGCCCGACGCCTTGGCCAAGGACCTGAACCTGCTCATCCTCACCGTCGACACCCTGCGCTACGATCTGGGCTACGCCGGCAACTCGCGCCCGCTCTCGCCCAAGCTGGACGAGTTCGCCAAGGATGCCGTGATCTTCGAGCGCGCTTACGCGCTTGCATCCTACACGGGCAAGAGCATCCCGCCTCTGCTGATCGGCAAGTACCCGAGCGAGACCCTGCGCGACGGCAATCACTTCACCGCGTTCCTCAACCCGAACAACGTGTTTCTCGCCGAGCGCTTGAAGGATGCCGGCTTCCATACCTTCGGCGCCAGCTCGCTCTGGTACATCGCGCCGCGCTTCGGCATGACCCAGGGCTTCGACACGTGGGACACCTCCACGCAGTCGCCCGGGCACGGCGACAAGGACACCTCGGTCACCTCCGACGAGGTCACCGACGTGGCCATCGCGCAGCTGTCCAAGCCGGAGAACGTCGAGGGTCGTTTCTTCGCCTGGTACCACTACATGGACCCGCACGCGCAGTACGTGGCGCACGCCGGCTCGCCGGCCTTCCAAGGCAGCGAGGGCGGCGGCCGCGAGCGCGTGCTGTACGATGGCGAGGTCTGGTACTCCGACCAGCAGCTCGGGCGCTTGCTCGACTTCGTGGCCAAGCAACCGTTCGGCGCGCGCACCATCGTGGTCATCACCAGCGATCACGGCGAGGCGTTCAACGATCACGGCATGAGCTGGCACGGCCGCGAGCTGTGGGAGAGCCTCGTGCGCGTCCCGCTGGTCATCAAGGTGCCTGGCTTGCCGCCGCATCGCGTGCCGGTCAAACGTGGTCACGTCGATCTCGTGCCGACCGTGCTCGACGCGCTCGGCCTGCCAGCACCGGCCGCAGGCGAGCTGTCCGGCCAAAGCATGCTGCCGGATCTCACGAACCAGGCCGGCTTCGCGGAACGCGACGTCTACGTCGACATGCCCATCGGTCCGTACAACGAGCTGCGCCGCGCGCTGTTGCACGGCCCCACCCCGAGCCAGAAGCTGATCCACTTCGGCGGCAAGCAGTACCGCCTGTTCGATCTCGCGGCGGACGCCGCCGAAGCCCATGATCTGGCCAAAGACCCCGCGGCGCTTGCACCCATGGTCGAGGCCCTCGACCAGCTTCGCGCGACCCTGGTCGAGGTGGACGTGCCGCCGGTCAAGCACGACGACTGACCCATGCATCGACGCGTCGAGATCCGCCCGGCGCAGTGGTAGCATCGGCGCGTGCTCCGGCGTCTCGTCGTCCTCGCGTTCCTGCTCGCTCCGGCGCTCGGCCGTGCCGAATCGCCGCCGTCGGTCTGGCAGCGCGTGACCGACCCGCAGGCCGCGCGCCGCTTCGAGCTGCACCGCAGCGTCCGTGAGAAGCTGGCCCGCGAGACCGAGGTGAGCGCTTTCTTCGGCAAACCGTTCGCGTACGAGAACGCGCGCGTCAGCCTCGAGGACGCCGGCGTCGAGAGCAGCACCGACCCAACCCTGTTGTTCGACTACGGCGAGGTGCTCGAGGCCCTCGACGAGCACGAAAAAGCCATCGCGGTGCTGCAGAAGGCGATGCGGCTTTCGCCCGACCACCCGGCCAGCGACGACGCCAGCCTGACGTTGGCGTTCGCGTTCGCCAAGCAAGATCGCTCGGAAGAAGAGCTGGAATGCTATCGCGCCTACCTGCGCAGCTCGCGCAACGTACGGGGTCTCTCCACCGCCATGCTGAACATGGCCGAGGCCGAGATGCGGCTTGGCCGTTTGGACGACGCAGTGGTCGGCTACCGCGAGTCCTATCGGCTCGCTACCGAGGCGCTGGCGGTGTCCAGCTCGCAAGAAACCGCCGCCCTCGCATGCTACGGCCTGGCCGTCGCGCTGGATCGCCAGGGCGACACCCCCGGAAGCCGCACCGAGATGGCTCGCGCGCTGTCCATCGACCCCTCGATGGTCCTCGTGCTCAGCTCGCCGAACGTGTTTTTCGTACCTGCCTACGAGCGCTCCTACTACGTGGGCATGGGCTTCGAAGCCCGCGCCCGCGACACCGATGCACCGCTGGGCCCCCGCCACGAGCACCTGCGCCGGGCCACCGCGGCCTACAAGGCCTACGTCGACAAGGCGCGGCCGGACGACCGGTGGGTGCATCGTGCACGTGAACACCTGGCCGAGCTCACCGCCTGGGGAAAGACCCTGCCCGCCGCCAAGGCCACCGACACCGTCACGCCCATCGCGTTTTGATTCGTCAATCGGCGGTCGGTGCGGGCGGCAGTTCTGGACGAGTGTCACAATGCCGTGCGATGTTGCAAGCTGGCGTGCTACCCACGCTCCGTACGCGATGGCAGCTGTTCAGAAAGAGTTCTCGCTCGACGCGGTGAAGACCGACGGTTGGTTCGAGCGCATCGGCGAAGGAATCGGAAGTTTCCACGCCCTGTGCGAGATCGTGGGCGAACGCTTTTTCGCGTTCTCGATCATCGTCGGCGCGCGTATCACCGCGCTCACGGTGGACCGCCGCAGCCCGGCGCAAAGCCTGGTCGACTTCGTGGTGGGCGGTCCCGCCACCGAGGCCGAGCTCGAGCCACAGCGCCTCACCCTCGCTGATTTCCGGCGCCGCCTGGTCGCCGCGCTGCTCGTCGAAGACGACGCAGATCCGAAAGCGCCCTCGGGCGACTCGGACGTCGAGGGCCTGCAGGTTTACATGGGCGTTCGTTACCTGCTGCTCGCGCCGCTGTACGGCTACTCGTTGCAAACGTTGCTCCTGAACGGCAGCACGGCCAAGGTCGCCGTCTCGCTCGACGGCGAAGACGAAACCCTGGAGCTCGAAGTGTTCCGTCGCCGTCTCCGTGCCCTCGTCCACGACGAGCTCGACCGCGCCTCCGCGACGAACCGCAGCGCCATCGACCTGTCCAAGGTCGCCGAAGCGGAAAACTACGCGCTCCGCCGCGAGTGGCCGAAGGTCGTCGCGCTGCTTGGCAGCTGGCCGGCGCCGCTCGCCATTTTCTTGCGCACGCCAGAAGGGCAGATGCTTGCGTCGGATGCGCGCTCGCTCATCGCCAAGGGCCTCGGCCTACTCGGCACGGCCTGCGTCGAGCTCGGCGAGATCGAGCAGAGCGAAGAAGTCTTCCGCATCGGCATCCAGTACGCGCAAGAGGGCTCGTCGGCGTCGGATCTGTTCCGTCGCCTGGGCGCCGCGCTGCTGCAGGTCGGTCGCCCGGGCGAGGCCATCGGTCCGCTGCGCCGCGCGGCCGCACTCGGCAGCAAGAACGGCGAGGTTCATCGGCTGCTCGGCCGTTGTTTTGCCAAGCGCGGTCGGTACACGGCGGCCTACGGCTGCTTTCGGGAAGCGGCCGCGGGCGGCATCGCCGAGTCGGAGCTCGAAGCCGATCTTGCAGACGTGGAAGCACACTTTGGCCCCGCGCTCACGGCGTGGAAGGCCAAGCTGGTACGGAGCTGATCCCAACAACGGTCACGCGCGAGCCGGGCGAGCGACTCACGGGGGGCCCGGGGGCAGAGCCCCCACCACTGCGCGAGCCGGGCGAGCGACTAGAGATGCTGCCGGGCGATGTCCGCCCATGAGCCCTCGGGCTCGAGGTCCAGATACTGCTTCCAGTTGCGGCGCGCGCTGGCGCGCTCGCCTTGCGCCTCGTACGCCATCGCGAGGTTGAAGTACGCGTCCGAAAATCGCGGATCCTCTTCGATGGCGCGCTGGAAGTAGAACACGGCGTGATTGTGCTCGCCGCGCTCGAGCATCAAGTAGCCCAGGTTGTAATGCGCCTCCGGCTGCGCGGTGTCGATGCGCAGCGCCTGCAAGTACAAGATTTCCGCGCCTGGCTCGTCGCCTTGGCGAAAGCGCAAGTTGCCGAGATTGGTGTAGGCGATCGCCAAATGCGGATCCACCGCGATGGCCTCGCGGTAGAGGCGCTCTGCCTCCGCGAAGTGCTCCGAGTTCTCGTCCAGCTGGCTGGCCTGCAGGTACAGCTCGTACGCGCCGTTGCCCTTGCCGCTCATCGGATGCGGACGCAGCAGCGCCACCACGTCGTTCTGCAAGCTGCCCACCTGGAAGTCGAGCAAGACCTGGCCGGTGAGTGGCTCGAACGTGGTGCCCTCTGCCCGCACGATCACGCGGCGACCGTCGCTGGTGATGCGCAGCTCCTGGAGCGGACGGGTGACCGTGGGCAAGGTGCGCCGCAGCACGCCGACCGCGCGGGCCACGTCGCCCATGCGGACGCGGTTGCGGAGCAGCTCGCTGGTGGCACGCAGGGCGATCAGATCGGTGAACGTGTAGGCGCGGCGGCCGCGGATCTCGCCCGAAGGCGTGACGATGCCGGCCTTGTCGAGTGCGCGCAGACGCGCCGAGGGCAGGCCCAGCAGCCGCGTGACCTCACGCGTGCTGAACATCTCCAGGGTGGGCTCGAACGGCGCGTTCATGCGCGCATCGGCTTCGAGCTCGCGCGGCAGCGCCGGCAGGTCCACGCGGGTGAAGCCCTTGGGCCCGACGCTCGTGCCGCCGGGCGTGCTCGGGGCGCGCGGGATCTCTACCAGCGCCTGCGCTTCGGCGTCCGGCGGAGGCACCTTGGTGGGAATGCGGCCGCCACCGGGACCAAAGGCCACGTGGATGATGTTGGATTCGTTTCGTTCTTTGCCATGCATCGTGGTGCGGGATCCCGGGATCATTGCCCGCGACCCGGTGGAGTCATCGTGCATCCCGCTTCGGAGTGGCCGCCGTGAGAAGCGCCGATCCGGACTTCCTTAAAAGCGGCGCTTCGAGGTCCACGTCAATCCTCAGCCCGTTCGGATCCTCCACAATTTTTACTTCGCAACGCGACACGCCGAGCCGACCGTTGGAGCGCACCTCGGCTTCGCGCCGGGCAAGCCGCACCGCACGGAGGCGGACGTGCACGCATTCACGGGCCAGGTGCGCAGTGCGAGCGCGCTCGCGGGCAGGTACCTGCAGCAGAATGCTGGTCGATCCGAAGTAGGTGCTGGCGGTTCCGGTCTTCTGGCTCTGCGACGCCGAAGGCATCTTCACGGCCCCTTCGCTGACCAGGTCGGCCGTTGCGAAGGCTTCGCTCCAGCGTGCGTCCTGACCCCGGTACAGGGTCTTGGTCACGTAGAAGGGGAGGACACTGGCGCGCGCGAGGCCAGGACCTTTGGAATTTGCCATGAACGAATCGTATGGAGCCTTCGCATGCGATCTCCAGTTCTCGGCTACTTTTTCGTCGCGCCGTCGACGCTACTCGTCCGCGTCCGCGTCGCGGATGCCGAGGCTGACGATGAACTGCTCCACGTCGAGGCCGGCTTTGGTGGACTCGATCCACG